>JAHHLF010000377.1 GCA_018679315.1 Bacteroidia bacterium
ACGCTAATTTAAATTTTAACGTTTTATACAAAACAATGTTTATATTTGCTTTGTTCTGTTCAAGCGCACGCACAAAAATAGGATAAAATCCATACATGTCTAAGGTAAAATACTATTACGATCCGGACACCCTGTCATACCGGAAGATAGAACCTAAAAAAACTCGTAAATACAGGAACATGTTCCTGTTCTTTTTAGCTTCTGCTCTTTTCGGATCACTCGGACTTATTTTTCTCCTCAACACAAGCTTTGTAAATACCCCAAAGGAGCTATCGCTTCAAAGGGAAATGAAGAATTATGAACTTCAATTTGAACTGTTGGATAAGAAAATGCAACAGATCGAGCAAGTGCTGACCAATATTGAAGACCGCGATAATAATATTTACCGACTCTATTTTGAGGCTAACCCAATTCCCGAAGAACAGAGACGTGCTGGTTTCGGTGGGGTAAACAGGTATAAATCCCTTGAAGGCTATAACAATTCTGAAATGATCATCTCTTCAACCCAAAGATTAGACATCATACAGAAACAGTTGGTCATACAATCAAAATCGCTTGATGAGATCACCAAATTAGCCGAAGCAAAAGAAAAACTCCTTGCCGCTATCCCGGCTATCCAACCTATCAATAATGATGATCTTACTCGTATGGCTTCAGGTTTTGGCTGGCGTTCTGATCCATTTACCAAAGCGCGTAAAATGCACTGGGGAATGGATTTTACCGCGCCTCGAGGGACACCTATATATGCAAGTGGAGATGGCGAAATTGCCCGGGCAGATAACAGCGCATCCGGATTTGGTAAACACGTTAGAATAGACCATGGCTATGGATACCTGACCATCTACGCCCATCTTAGCAAATACAATGTAAAAAAAGGTCAGAATGTCAAGCGTGGCGACTTGATCGGTTTTGTGGGTAGTACAGGCCGTTCACAGGCCCCCCACCTACATTATGAGGTATGGAAAGACAAAAACCGGATAGACCCAATTAACTTCTATTATGGAAGTTTATCCGCGAAAGAATTTGAGAATATGCTCAAATACGCTAAACAGGAGAACCAATCCTTGGATTAATGCACGTAGAACTTCCTGAAAAACGCTATTATGGTATTGGCGAAGTAGCCAAAGCGTTTGACGTGAACACTTCCCTTATCCGGTTCTGGGAAAAAGAATTTGACGTCATCCAGCCAAAAAAGAATGCCAAAGGAAACCGGAAATTTACCCCCAAAGACGTGAAAAACCTGCAACTCATTTACCACCTGGTCAAAGAGCGTGGCTTTACGCTAGAAGGGGCGAAAACACATCTGAAGGAAAGCAGACATAAGACATTATCTAATTTTGACATCATCCAAAAATTAGAGCATGTAAAAATGGAACTGCTGAAGATAAAATCGCAACTCTAACTTAAAAAACTAGTCAAATGAAAAAATGGTTAATTCCGGTGATCATCCTGGCGGTTATCGCATTCGGACTTTATCAGTGGGCAGTCGGATTCAACAATACGGCTGTAGAATATGAAGCTAATGCAAAAACGGCTTGGGCCGATGTGGAAAGCACCTACCAGAGAAGGAATGATCTGATCGGTAACCTGGTGAAAACCGTACAGGGAGCTGCAGATTTTGAAAGAACAACGCTCAGAGAAGTTATTGAAGCACGATCAAAAGCCACTTCCACCACAATTGATGCTAATAATATTACTCCAGAAGCCCTGGCGCAGTTCCAGCAAGCACAAACCGGCTTGTCCTCTGCATTGTCGCGTTTGTTAGTAACAGTAGAGCGCTATCCGGAGCTTAAAGCCAATCAGAATTTCCTGGAATTACAGACACAATTAGAAAGTACAGAGAATCGTATCAATGTGGCAAGGGACCGATACAATGAAGCCGTCAATATATACGATATCCATACCACCAAATTCCCTGGTAAG
Source organism: Bacteroidia bacterium (assembly GCA_018679315.1). Taxonomy (GTDB): domain Bacteria; phylum Bacteroidota; class Bacteroidia; order Flavobacteriales; family Flavobacteriaceae; genus HDS-28. Next base: position 1,924 of record JAHHLF010000377.1, read on the forward strand.
CTCCTGGCAGGTCTTTTTGGATTTGGTGAAATGCCGAGATATTCGGCAGATCCAGGATCAGAAGACGCACCTGATGTGAATTTCGAATTCGACTAGCCATGGCAAAATCCGGGGTAGAAGCTTTCTTAACAGCCCGGGAAGAACAGGAGATCATCCTCGCCATCCTCGAAGCTGAAATGGATACGTCCGGAGAGATTCGGGTACACCTGGAATCCAGTGCACAGACAGATCATTATACCCGAGCCCAGGAAATTTTTCATGTGCTTAAAATGGACAATACCCGGCAGCGAAATGGCGTATTGATCTATATCGCTGTAGCAGATCACAAATTTGTCATTTATGGGGATAAAGGGATAGATGATGTCGTTCCTGACGATTTTTGGAATAGCACGCGTGATGCTATGGCCAATTATTTTATGAAAGGCTCGTATAAGGATGGAATTATTGCCGGTATTCAATCTACCGGACAAGAATTAAAAACACACTTCCCCTGGAATGCGGATGACCGAAATGAACTACCCGATGCGATCACTAAGAGCTAGTATTTTATCCGGTCTCCTATTGTGCACTCTTGTAGCCAGTGCACAATTTGATATTCCCCCAAAACCCGATCTGGAGACTTCTGTCTACGATTACATCAACCTCTTGAGTCCGGTTGAAAAGACAAACCTTGAGCAAAAACTGATCAATTATGCCGACAGCACTTCCACCCAGATCGTCCTGGCCATTATTTCTTCCACAGAAGGCGAGGATATAAACTATCTGGGCGCGAATTGGGGCCATAAATGGGGCATTGGGCAGGAGAAAGAAGATAATGGCATCCTGATATTATTGGCCAGGGACGATCGAAGGATCGGGATCAATACCGGATACGGCGTGGAAGGTGCACTCACAGATAACTTGAGTAAGCGCATCATTGAAAATGTCATCATTCCCGAATTCCGCGATGGCGACTATTATGCCGGACTGGACAAGGGAGCCGATGCCATTTTTGCCGTTTTGAAGGGCGAGTTCAAAGAGGAACGAAATTTAAATGACGGGCCTAAACGTTTTCCTTTCGAGATCTTCTTACCCTTTATCATTTTTATTATCCTGATGATCATCTTTGCCGCTAACAGGAACAGGAATAACCGGGGTGGCCGGGGAGGCAAGAAGGATGGTTTGGATCTATGGGATATCATAATACTCAGCAATATGGGCCGGGGCGGTTACAAAGGTTCTTCCGGAGGTGGATTTGGCAGTGGAAGCTTTGGCGGTGGTGGTTTTAGTGGAGGTTTCGGCGGGGGCGGCTTTGGCGGTGGTGGTGCCTCAGGGGGCTGGTAGCTTACTTCTTGCGCATATATATAGTCACAGGCACTCCTGTAAAATCAAAATACTCCCTGATCTGATTCTCCAAAAAACGTTTGTACGCATCCTTTACATATTGCGGCAGATTACAGAAAAAAGCAAATTGCGGATAGCCTGTAGGCAATTGGGTGATGTATTTGATCTTCACATATTTCCCCTTATAAGAGGGCGGAGGCGTACGTTCAATGATAGGTAAGAGGGTGTCATTTAATTTACGGGTCGATATCCGTTTACTTCTATTCTTATACACGTCCACAGCCGTCTCGATCGCCTTAAAAATGCGCTGCTTATTCGTTACAGACATGAATATAATAGGCACATCCGTAAAGGGTTCAATCGCTTGTTTGATCTTCTGGGTATAGGCTTTTACGGCATGCGTGTCCTTATCGACCAGATCCCACTTATTTGCCAGGATCACGATCCCTTTATTATTCCGATGAGCCAGCCAGAAGATATTCTCTACTTGACCGTCAAAGCCACGTGATGCATCAAATAGCAGCAAACACACATCACAATGTTCAATGGCCCTGATAGAACGCATTACAGAATAGAATTCCAGGTCTTCCTTCACCTTGGATTTTCTGCGTATTCCAGCCGTATCAACCAGGTTGAATTCAAATCCGAACCTGTTGTAAGTCGTATCAATACTATCACGAGTTGTTCCGGCTATGTCTGTGACTATATAGCGTTCTTCACCGATCAAGGCATTAATAAAAGACGACTTTCCGGCATTAGGCCGCCCTACCACGGCAAAACGGGGTAGTTCTGTCTTATTCTCTTCCTGATCCGGTAGTATCTCAACCAGGGCATCAAGCAGATCCCCGGTACCACTTCCATTGATACTGGATACGGGATAGTAATCCCCTAAGCCCAAATTGTAAAATTCTACGGCATCATCTGTCCGCTTAGCGTTGTCCACTTTATTAACCACCAGAAATACGGGTTTCTTTACTTTCCGCAACAACACAGCAACATCCTGGTCCATACCGGTAATACCTGTTTGCACATCAACCATAAATAATATGGCATCTGCTTCATCAATGGCCAATTCAACTTGCTTATCGATCTCCTTTTCAAAAATATCATCGCTGCCAAGGACATAGCCTCCAGTATCGATCAGAGTGAATTCTTTGCCATTCCAATCGCTTTTTCCGTAATGCCTGTCTCGTGTTACTCCGCTTGTAGCATCAACGATAGCCTCCCGTCTTTGGATCAAGCGGTTAAAGAAAGTGGATTTCCCGACATTAGGTCTTCCTACAATGGCAACTATAGCACTCATGGCTTAGAATTAATGCACAAAGGTAGTATTATGCTCCGGATAATTTTATTACCTTTTTAAGACATTTCAGTCAGATGAAAAGTATACCAAATGAGATCGTACTCCGACCCCGATTCCAACTCGAATTGGAGAAAAATAAGGAGGGTTACTTACAGGAGTTTGAGGCTTCCAAACAACCTCCCTTCCTGATAAAACGAGTAGACGATCATGTCTTTATTAAGTTCAATAAACAGGAAGTACATTTTTGGTCGCCTCAGCTGCAGTTGGAAATTATAAATGACTATGATGAGAAAACTAAGCTGTTTGGGCTGTTTGGGCCCAATCCCACCTTATGGACCTTTTTTATGTTCCTGCATTTTGGTGTAGCTACCTTCTTTATCATTTTTGGTATATGGGCTTATTCCAGTGCAGCCCTGAACAAACCCTATACCTGGCAAGTAGTTGCCATGTGTTTTATGGTTCTGTTTTGGTTTGCTTTCTATGCTTTTGGCAGATTAGGGAAGAGGAAAGGAAGGCCACAGATGAATCAATTATATGAATTCATGAATAATGTCTTGACTAAAACCAATCAGGATTTATAGCCAAACCTTCGTAATTGTCCGGGTAAGTTTCGCCAGTTTTTTGCCACTTTAACTACTAATTCCAGGAAAACCTGTTTCTCAAAAAAGGCTTCCAGGTCTTTTCTGGCTTCCACCCCTACCCTTTTTAGAGCACTGCCTTTGTGGCCGATTAGAATACCTTTTTGCGTCTCTCGTTCCACTAAGATGATGGAACGGATCCGGATGATCTTCTCTTCTTCAAAAAATTCTTCAGTAACGATCTCCACAGAATAAGGAATCTCCTTTTTGTAGTGTTTAAGGATCTTCTCCCGAATGGCCTCATTGACAAAAAAACGTTCCGGTTTATCGGTCAACTGGTCTTTAGGGAAGAACGGCGGACTCTCAGGCAAGAGGCTTATGATACGATTTAGTATTTCAGTTACATTGAAGTTTTGCAATGCGGATATTGGGTATATTTCAGCTTTCGGTAATTGTTCACTCCAATAACCTACCTGATCTTCCAGCAGGGCCTGGTCGGCCAAGTCTATTTTATTGATCAGCAGGAGTACCGGGACCTTACTATTCTGGATCTTTTTGAAGAGCACTTCATCCTTTAGCGTCTTCTCCCCGATCTCTATCATATAGAGTAAAATATCTGCATCTTCAAACGCATTTTTTACAAAATCCATCATAGACTCCTGGAGTTTGTATGCTGGTTTAATGATCCCTGGTGTGTCAGATAGAACTACCTGGAAATTATCTCCATTTATGATACCTAGAATACGATGGCGAGTGGTTTGTGCTTTGGATGTTATGATAGACAATTTCTCACCTACCAAAGCATTCATAAGGGTTGATTTTCCCACATTG
>JAHHLF010000063.1 GCA_018679315.1 Bacteroidia bacterium
AGATTACACCAAGCAGAGTTACTTTTGGGTTAGTTATGGCAATCAGCCCGATAGTATCAGGATTCTCCCGAGTACCCGTGACCAGATCCCTGTTCGTTTAAATGGCAATGGGTTTACTTTTTTGTCATATTCCATTAGTCCCAAGTCCATAAAATTGGATTTGTCTGATATGAACTATAGGAATAACACTTATTATGTGCCCAGCAATGAGTTCCAGAGACAGATCAGAGATCAGTTGGCCGGTTCTATGCAACTTTTAGATGTAGGCATAGACACCCTCTACATTGAGTTTATGGCGGTAATTGAGAAGGTCGTACCTATAGAGATCAGGGGCAGTTATACGGCTGCACAAAATCATTTAATTGATGGTGCCGTAGAAGTTATCCCTGAAAAGGTGACCCTGGTGGGACCCCGAGAAGAGATAGATACTATTAAAAGGGTCCGTACAGTAACTTCAGAGCACATTGATCTCACAGCTGATTTCAGCTTTAAAGAAGCATTGAGCTTACCCGAAAATCTTATTCATACCACATTGAACCCTGGTCAGGTAACTATTGCGGGGACGGTATACAAGTTTTCTGAAAAATTAATCGATGTACCAGTAACCGTTTTAAATGTACCTGCAGGCATGGAGATCAAAACATTTCCGGAACAGGTCCAGGTGTTATGCAGGGCGAAACTAGACCGGCTCAAAACCTTGACTGCTGATGATTTTACCGTAACTGCGGATTACAACACACTTCAAAAGGAACAATTATTGCAGGTGAAAATACAAGAACAACCGGGCGATATTCCCAGTACACAGTTACTGGATACCCAATTGGATTATATTTTAAGACGACTATGAAAATTATTGGCTTGACAGGTGGGATTGGCAGTGGAAAGTCCACTGTTGCCGGGTATTTTAAGCAACTTGGGGTACCTGTTTTTGATTCTGACCAGGAAGCCAAAAAGTTGATGAAGGAGGACAAGGAATTACGGAATCAAATTATGGGCCTGTTTGGTGATGAAGCTTATAAAGGGGATATACTGAACCGTGAATATATTGCAGAGAGGGTTTTTCAAGACGCTGATCTGCTGGAGCGTTTGAATGGGCTGGTTCACCCGGCGGTACGACAGAAATTCAAGGATTGGGTAAACAAGCAGGATGCCCCATATGTCATTCAGGAAGCCGCCATTTTATTCGAACATGGAGCCTATAAACTCTTAGATGAAATGATACTGGTTTGGGCGCCAAAAGAACTCCGCATAAAACGTGTCATGAAAAGAGATTCAAAATCAAGGGATCAAGTGTTGGCACGTATGGCAAATCAATGGGGAGATACGGAAAAAACGGCACTATCTGATCACATAATTGAAAACATTCACCTGGAAGAGACCCAAAAACAAGTACAGGACATACACGCTGAAATACTAAATAAATCAAGGGCTGAGGGATTTTAACATTTTTGTTAAGTTTAGGTTAAACCCCCAATGCTCTAAATGTTAAATTTATAATTTTACGCAAAGATGAATAAGAGATTATTTGTTCTTCTGGTGGTGTTGATGAGCCTATCTCTTGTTGGCATCATTGCTGTACAACTTTATTGGATCAAAAGTTCAATAGACGATAAGGAAGAGCAGTTTTCAAATACCATCTCCGAGATCTTGAGTAAGGTGACGGATAAAGTAGAAAACCGCGAAATGCGGGATTACTCTGAAAAATTCCTCAGCCTTAAAGACAGCCTCGGCGAGTTAAAAAGCTCGCAACTCAGTAATATATTTTTTATTGACAGAGATCTGAATTCGAACGAGATCCTTTTTTATTCGCATGGGATCCTTGAAGAAGATTATAATATAGCCTCAACGTTCTTTGACAACAATGGTAGCAATGATACCACTACCATTCGAAATTTTACCAGCAAGCGCACCCAGGCTGTGTTTAAGGAGGAGTATGAGCTGGATGGCTCAGGATATACCCTTACACCCATACAAAAGCTGCAAAAGGTTGGCGGACTCACATCTGTTGATAAAGCCGTTTTTGACGATGTATATCGGGAATACGCAGAGAAAGAACCTATTCACAGGCGTATTTCGAGACGTGAAATAGAATTACTGCTCGATCAGGAATTTAAGAATCGGAATATTGCCATTAATTATGAATATGGCATTTACAGCAGGGGATTGCCCACCAAAGTCAGGTCCAGGCGATTTAAGTATAATGAAGCTGCTGCATACCAGGCACCGATCTTTAAGAATAGTGAAGGCAATAGTAATTTCTCATTGTTGCTTTCCTTTCCTAAAAAGAAGAAATTTTTATTGAGGTCTATTTTGGGAATGGCCTTATTGTCACTCCTGTTCACGTTCATCATATTAGTTGCCTATGCAAGTGCTATTTATCAATTGATTAGACAGAAACAAATATCAGAGATCAAATCAGATTTCATCAATAACATGACGCATGAGTTTAAAACGCCTATAGCTACGATCAACCTTGCCGTAGAGGCTATAAAAAATCCGGGGGTCATAGCCGATGAATCAAAAGTGCATCGATATCTGCAAATGATACGAGATGAAAATAAACGCATGCACGCACAGGTAGAGAATGTCCTTCGTATTTCAAAATTGGAGAAGAACCAGCTGGACATTCGTAAGGACAGGGTTGACATGCATAACCTAATTCGTAAAGCCATTGCTCATATTGATCTGATGGTGGTGCATAAAGGCGGGTATGTGCATGAGAATCTGGCAGCGGAACAATCTGAGGTATTGGCAAATGAAGTTCATATGGAAAATGTTCTTGTCAACATCCTGGACAATGCAGTCAAGTACTCACCGGAAGCTCCGAAAATTGACGTGAGTACGGAGTTGGTAAAAAATAGTATTGTCATTAAGATCCAGGATCAAGGTGCTGGAATGAGTAAGGCTGTATTAAAAAAGGTATTTGAAAAATTTTACCGGGAACATACCGGCGATATTCACAATGTAAAAGGGCATGGCCTCGGCCTTGCTTATGTAAAGAAAATAGTAGATGATCATCAAGGGGAGGTCTTTGCTGAAAGTGAGAAGGGAAAAGGAAGCACTTTCATTATTAAGCTCCCTGTAATTTAAATATTATGGAAACAATCAATAAGAAAATACTGCTCGTTGAAGATGATCCTAATTTTGGGATCGTGCTGAAAGACTATCTGTCTATGAATGATTTTGATGTTACCCTTGCCAAAAATGGAATGGAGGGTTTCGAAAAATTCAAGAAGGACAACTATGATGTATGTATTTTAGACGTTATGATGCCTTATAAAGACGGGTTTACTCTTGCTCGCGAGATCAGGGACAAGAATGATAGTGTTCCCATAATTTTCCTTACCGCAAAAACTATGAAAGAGGATGTGCTCAAAGGGTACAAAGCGGGTGCAGATGACTATCTGAACAAACCTTTCGATTCTGAGGTCCTCCTAATGAAACTTAAGGCTATCCTTCAAAGAAAATCGTCTACCTCCCTTGCCGATAGCGCACAATTTGAATTCCAGATCGGAAATTTTCATTTGAACTCAAAACTCAGATTTCTGAAATACAAGGATGAAGAAGCGATAAAACTCTCACCGAAAGAAAACGAGCTACTTCGTTTACTTGCACTGCATGAGAATGACCTGATGCCGAGGGAACTTGCGCTGACCAAAATTTGGAGAGATGACAACTACTTCACTTCCCGAAGTATGGATGTATATATTGCCAAATTGAGAAAATATTTAAAAAGGGACGACAGTGTAGCTATTCTGAATATTCACGGTGAAGGTTTCCGACTGGTTACCAAAATGGATGCATAGCTCAATGATTCTTTAATAAATTAAGCACCTGAATAAGGTGCTTTTTTTATTGGATATTGAGTTCCTTGACTAATAATGTAATCAGAGATGGTAAGGTCTTAGAGATATCCAGGTGTATCCCGTATTCTGGAATTTCCAGTGTATCGAATTGAGATTGCAATAAGGCTGAAGGCATAAAATGCCCAGCTCTCTTCTTCATACGTTCCAGTATCAATTCATATGTTCCCTTTAAAATAACCCATTGACATTCCTCTTCAAGGTTTGCTGTAAGTATTTGTCTATAGCTTTCTTTTAGGGCAGAGCAAGCAATGACGGCTCCTTCACCGCGGTGTTGCAATGCAATTCTGTTTAATGTCTTGAGCCAAGCTGCTCTATCCGAATCGTCTAAAGCCTGGCCTAAACTCATTTTTTTCACATTTGCTTCCGGATGATGATCATCTCCGTCAATAAATGGTACGTCCATTGCTTCGGCAAGTGCGCGACCGATAGTGCTTTTTCCTGATCCGGAAACACCCATGATAAATATAATTTTAGATGTGCTGGAATTCATATCACCTTTGTATTAAATTCTCGACCTTATCTATAAATTCATTCTCAGGCGTATTCCAAGGGATCCAGACAATGCCTGGCATTTTTCGAAACCAGGTGCCTTGTCTTTTAGCGAATCGGCGTGTATTTTTCTTGATCTCCTCGACAGCAGTTTCCAAAGAAAACACTCCATGTAAATGTTTAAATAACTCTTTATAACCAACTGTTTGTAAGGCATATATATGTTTGTGATCTTGAAGTTTCTTTACTTCATTAAATAAACCTGCTGACAACATTTCATCTACTCTTTTGTTAATTCGGGAATAGAGTAGTTCTCTGTCCATTTCCAGGCCTATCAGGCTGAAATCGAAAGTAAGCTGCATGTTTTTCTTACCTAAATAACTGCTATAGGGTCTGTTTGTTCCCAGGCATACTTCCAGGGCCCTGATGATCCTATGCGGATTTTCCAGATCCACCTGTTCATAATAGTCGGGGTCTTCCTTTTTAAGCATGAGCTGTAGCTCATGCAAGCCTTTTGACTTGCGTATTGAATTTAGATCGGCCCGTATTTGAGGGTCTATATCAGGGAATTCATCGAGGCCAAATAATAGCGCTTGAATATAAAGTCCGCTTCCACCGGTCATAATGACAATTTCATGTTTCTCAAATAATTCCTCAAGAAGCGCTTTTGCTTCTTTCACAAAATCTCCAACGGAGTAGGGGTCTTTTATGCTTCGGTGTTGAATTAGATGATGTGGGACTTGCTGCAATTCTTTTTCAGAAGGTACTGCTGTTCCAATAGCCATTTCTTTATAAACTTGTCGGGAATCAGATGATACGACTTCGGAATTATAATGTTTGGCTAAACGAATGGCCCATTGGGTTTTACCAACAGCTGTGGGCCCTACCAAAACGATCAAATGCCGGCCTGCCATGAGTACTATTCCAGGTTAGAGCCACAATTGCGGCAAAATAGCGCATCAGGCCTTAGAATCGAGGTGTTGCATACATCACAAATACGATTGTCATCCCGTTTTGGTTTTTTGGAAGTAGTAGAATCTTTGGCAAATTCTGCAGTTACAATTCCCGTTGGTACGGCAATGATCCCATATCCAATGATCATTACCAGGGAAGCGATAAACTGACCTAACCCTGTCTCAGGTGAAATATCACCATATCCTACTGTGGTAAGAGTAACGATAGTCCAATATACGCTGTGAGGAATACTATTGAATCCATGTTCGGGCCCTTCAATCAAATACATCAAAGTGCCTAACAAGACCGATACGATCAGCATAAAGAAGACAAATATGAAAATTTTAGTGCGACTCGCTCTCAAAGCCCTGATCAACTTATTGGATTCACCGACATAGCGAACAAGTTTGAGGATCCTGAATACGCGCAACAACCTTAGGGCTCTTAAAGCCGTAAAATATTGTGAGCCAACAAGAAAGAGGGATAAATATTTAGGCACGGTGCTCATGAGATCAATGATCCCAAAGAAGCTAAAAATGTATCCTTTAGGCCGTTTTGCAATGATGATCCGGGTAATATATTCTATTGAGAACAGGATGGTAACCACCCATTCGGAAATATTTAGGAAGTCGTGGTATTTTGTATTTATGCGGGGAACACTCTCCAGCATCACGATGATTACCGAAAATAGGATCACAACAAGCAGGCCGATGTCAAACAACTTGCCCATTGGGGTATGTGTTCCTTCAATGATCTCATGGAGTTTTTCCCTCCATCCCCGTTTTTCCCGATCAGAACTCACGATCCTGTATTTAGTTCTAAAATGTTATAGTGTTCCTTCCTGGCCATAAGTGATGCTATTAGCCGCAGGTGATCCTGAGTGCCTTCTACTTGAGAGATCACGGATTCTAAGATATGAATATTATTGATTTGATGATTCAAATTGGCATAGCCAAAACCTTGGTACTTTCCTTTTTTAACTAGAATCACACTTTTTTCACCCTCCTGACGCCCTTTGTCGACTATAGCAAAAGTTTTTCCACTCCAATCGTGCAGTAAATCCTGATAATCGGACCCATTTGTTGAAAAAACGGGATTTTCAGATAAATATTCAGGACTTACCTTATCTAATTCTTCAAGCCATTTGAGTTGCGCTATCATGAGGTTACCGGTACGTTCAATAGTAACTTTGCGGGTATCTTTTCTCAATTTGCGACTGATCTCAACCTGACCGGCAAAATGCTGACTAACGGCCTTCAACAGATTTTTGGAATAACCTATATAGATAATATGACCGAATTTATTGTGGAGGTAATATACACCCGTATCCGTGGGTACATCCCTGAGCAGATCTACATGGCGCTTAGATAATTCTCCATTGGCAGCATCCCTCATCGTTTCTAAGATAATAGATTTGTCATGATCCTTATCCAGTAAAATGCGAAATATACGCAGTGTGGCCAATGCATCTCCATTGGCTCTATGGGCGTTTGCTATGGGGATTCCCAGGTATTTAGACAGTTTTCCCAAGTTGTACGATTCAGCTTCTGGTAAAAGCGTTTTGGCCAGGTCTATCGTACACAAGGTTTTACGTTCAAAATCGTAACCGAGTCGCCTGAACTCTGTCCTTAGGATCCGATAATCAAATTGGGCATTATGGGCTACCAGGACGGTATCTTCGGTAATTTCAACAACTCGCTTGGCAACTTCGTGGAATTTTGGCGCGGTCCGGATCATTTTCTCATTAATACCCGTAAGATTAGCTACATAAGGCTGGATATCACGTTCCGGATTGACCAGGCTGATGAATTGATCAATGACTACA
>JAHHLF010000310.1 GCA_018679315.1 Bacteroidia bacterium
CCTCCGATCTTTACTATAGCCAGTTGCTTCTTTTTCATGACCCCAATAATTTTTTTAAGACAAGCTGTACAGCATAGGTCCTGTTATTTGCCTGCTGCATGACAAGTGATCTATTTCCTTCCAGGACCTCACCTGAAGCAACGACATTTCGTCGCAGGGGTAAGCAATGCATGAAGTACGCGGCGCTGAGCTTTTCCCGGGTCATCATCCAATTGCTATCCTGGGATAGTATTTTTCCATACTGAGTATAACTGCTCCAGTTTTTAACATAGACAAAATCTGCACCTTCCAGCGCTTTCTCTTGATCATATTCTATTGCTGTGTTTTGCGTAACCCGGGGATCGAGTTCGTAACCTTCCGGATGCGTTATGACCAGGTCTGCATCTATTTGATGGGTCATTCTGATAAATGAATGGGGAACTGCATGGGGCAAGGCCCTGGGATGTGGTGCCCAGGACAGTACAACTTTTGGCCGTTCCACTATTTTGTGCTCAGCGATAGTTATGGCATCTGCGAGGGCTTGCAAGGGATGGCCGAGCGTACCCTCCATGTTGATCACAGGGACGCCGCAATAGGTTGCTAAGGCATTTAATATCCTGTCTTTCTCATCTTGTTCTTTATCTTCAAGGCCGGCAAAAGCACGAACCCCAATTAGATCGCAATACTGACCAAGCACTCCTGCCGCTTCTTTAATGTGCTCTGCGGATTCGCCATTCATGATCACATTGTCTTCGAATTCCAGAGACCAACCATCTTGACCTACATTCATCACCAGGACGTTCAATCCCAAATTGAAAGCAGCCTTCTGTGTGCTCATTCGCGTCCTGAGGCTATTGTTAAAAAAGAGCAAGCCCAGCGTTTTGTTCTTACCCAGATCATAAAAGGCAGCCGGGTCTTTTTTCAGATCCCTTGCTTCCCTGATCCAGGAATGGATATCATCTATAGCTCCGATTCCTAAAAAATGCTTCATGATAATTCTTTTTTAAGCGCATCAAACAATTGATCCAGTGCATGCTCGTCGATATTCAATGGTGGCAAGATCCGTAATACATTAGGGTCCTTGGAACTACCTGTAAATATCCGATGGGTATAAATAAGGTTGGCACGTAATTCCTTTACCGGAAATCCGAAATCAATTCCCAGCATGAGCCCCTTTCCTTTTACCTGAAGCGAAAGGGCACTGGCTTTTTCAAGGAAATAAGCTTCCATCTTGGTGGCATTTTCCAGAAGATTTTCGGTTGAAAGAACTTCCATGACTGACAACACTGCGGTACAGGCAAGCGGATTGCCCCCAAATGTTGTTCCCAGCATACCTTTTTTAGCCTCAATCTTAGAATGGATCAAGAGTCCTGCTACAGGGAAACCGTTCCCCATTCCCTTGGCCATGGTAATTATATCGGGTTGATGTGGATAATGTTGGAAGGCAAAATATTTACCGGTTCTGCCGAATCCTGATTGCACTTCATCCGCGATCACCAAGGCTCCGAATTGATGTGCTAATTCATAGAGCGACGCAAGGAATTCTGGTTCTGGTTGATCCAATCCACCTACGCCCTGGATCATTTCTAATATAATTGCGGCTACATCCCCTTGCTCCAGGGTACTTTCTAACGCCGCTAAATCATTCAATGCCAGAATAGAAACAGCATGTTGCTTGTTAATGGGCGCCTGGATCGCTGAATTATCCGTGGCAGCCACCGTAGCTGACGTTCTTCCGTGAAAGCCATTTTTAAAAGCAATGATCCGGGATCTGCCGGTGTAAAATGAAGCTAGTTTTAAGGCATTTTCATTCGCTTCAGCTCCCGAATTACACAGGAACAATCTATAATCTGTGCAGCCCGATTCAGTTTCCAGCGTATCAGCGAGCTGCTGCTGCAAAGGGCTGATGACAGAGTTGCTATAGAATCCCAATTGATCTAGTTGCGCTTTTAACTCCTTTACATAGGAAGGATGGGCATGACCTATAGAGATCACAGCATGGCCTCCGTATAGATCCAGGTATTTTTTCCCTTCTCCATCGAACAAGTAATAGCCCTTAGCCGATACCGGGGCTATGTCATAGGTTGCATATACATCAAACAATTCCATACCTGCTATTCTTGTTTTCTGAATTCGCTTATTTTTTGGTAGGAAGCAACAATTCCTTTTATCAACGAAGAACTAAGTCCCTCGTGCTCCATTTCATTTAAACCTTCAATGGTACATCCCATGGGGGTTGTCACCTTATCGATCTCTTCTTCAGGATGATTCCCGGATGATATCAGTAGTGAAGCTGCTCCGTTGCAAGTATGCATGGCTAATTCCTGTGCTTCCTCAGCATGGAAACCCAGCTGAATAGCCCCTTGCGTGGTTGCCCGGATCAGGCGCATCCAGAAAGCTATTCCACTGGCGCATATCACTGTTGCCGCTTGCATCAGGTCTTCCTCTATCTCCATGGTATGCCCCAGGCGGTTAAAAATAGCTTTGGCAATATCGATCTTACTTTTCCCAGTCTCATTGGCACACAGGCATGTCATGGATTTACCAACAGCTATTGCTGTATTAGGCATACTGCGCACTATAGTGGCAGATTTCCCTACAATTGCTTCGATCTCACTTATCGTAAATCCCGTAATAGTAGAAAGGATCATATGGTTATCGTGCAGCAGATCCTTTACCTCCTCCAACACGGCAGCGAATTGGGCCGGTTGTACACAGCAAATGAGTATATCTGATGCTTTTACAGCTTCTTTATTGTCAGAGGAGACTACGACATTACCATACTTCTCGTATTCCTGTATCGCCGTAAGGTCTCTTCGGGTCATATACATGCTTGTGGCTCCATTGGAATGCAAAATTCCCTCTGCTATGGAAATTCCCAGGTTGCCCGCTCCTATTATGGCTATTTTCATTTTCTCTAATTATTGGTTAGTACACAGATGCTTTGATTCGTAAGCCCATATCCTGAGGGAGCTCAAGGGCTAAATTCATATTTTCGACCGCTTGTCCCGAAGCCCCTTTCATTAAATTATCTAAAGCCGTAGTTACAAGGAGTTGATCTTCGTGTTTATGCAGATGTACATGGCAATAATTAGTATTCACCACTTGCTTTAGATGAACGGGTTCAGAGGCGAGCTTTGTGAACCAGGAATTGCGATAATAATCTGCATATAGGGTGTGGGCTTCTTCAAAGGATCCCGAAAACTGAGTATAGCTCGTTGCGTATATCCCTCGTGGAAAATCTCCCCGGATAGGCAGAAACCTAAGCGTGGGATTTGCACCGCACTGTTCCAGGCTTTGGATGATCTCCGTTTCATGCTGGTGCACAAAAGGCTTGTACCAGCTCACATTGTTATTCCGCCATGAAAAATGGGTAGTAGGCGAGGGCATGACCCCGGCGCCGGTACTTCCTGTGATGGCATTTACGTGTATGTCATTCTCTAGCTTACCCTCTACAGCCAATGGCAATAACGCCAGTTGAATAGCCGTAGCAAAACATCCGGGATTGGCTATGCTTTTACTCTCCGAAATGGATTCTTTGTTCAGATCAGTGAGCC
>JAHHLF010000116.1 GCA_018679315.1 Bacteroidia bacterium
ATTTCCTTTACGAAGAGAACCTTCAACATTGCCAAGGAAAGACTCTAATGCTTTTTTTGCTGCCGCTTTAGTGATACCTGAATCTGCAGCCATAGCATCAATTAATTCTGTTTTGTTCATAATCTAAATTATTTATTTGTTGTTACTAATTTCAAAGCGTTAACAAAATTATACGGATTTGCTCTCGACGCAAGTAAAATGGGGGGAAATAGGCCTTTTTGTTAATAACTTCGGTTGTTTGTTGATAAACATGGCCTTATTTGACAAAATTCAACTAGGTCAATAAGAATGGGGCTTCACCTCAGATTGGCTTCTGGTTCGAGTCGGAGGCCATGTATGAGTTGTTCAATAGCCAACTTTCGTTTCCCTGGCAATTGTATTTCCAGGAGTGAGATATAGCCATCAGAAACGGCCACTTTCAACGCCTTGCCTGATTTGATAAGCCTGCCCGGATCCAGCTTATGATCAGCCAATTCATAAGCACTTTGGTATATCTTGAGATGGGATACTGTATCTCCATTGCACATTTCGCACCATGCGCCGGGATACGGACTCAATCCTCTGATATGATTATAGATAGACATTGCATCCTCTGACCAATCAATCCGACAATTTTCAGGGTTGAGCTTCGGAGCTTTATGCTGCATAGCATTATCATCCTGGGGAACGGCCTCTGCCTCTCCCGTAGCTATCAAGTCGACCGTCTTTTTCAAAACGTGGGCTCCTAAGACCATTAGCTTGTCATGAAGATCGCCGGCTGAATCCTTTATGTCGATCTTGATTCGTTCCTGTAATAATATGGCCCCAGTATCTATATGCTCATTAATAAAGAAGGTGGTTACCCCACTTTCCACCTCGCCGTTGATGATCACCCAATTAATTGGGGCAGCGCCCCTGTAATCAGGAAGTAAAGAAGCGTGAAGGTTAATTGTACCTTTTGACGGCATGGCCCATACGATTTCAGGCAACATCCGAAATGCCACTATTACAAAAAGGTCGGCCTCAAGGTTTTTTAATGCCTGAATGAAATCAGGATCTCTTAGCTTAACAGGTTGGAGTAGGGGAAGCTCTTTTGAGAGTGCGAATTCTTTGATCGCCGAATATCGTATTTTTCTACCTCGGCCTGCGGGTTTATCCGGTGCCGTAACAACGCCAACAACCCTATGCTGGCTTTGCATAAGACTGCCTAAGGATGCCAATGCAAATTCCGGTGTGCCCATAAATACAATTCGGAGTGCTTTCATTAGTTTAAATCAATTCATATTGGTTATTTAATGTAACTCGTATTAGTTCATCTTCCAAAAGTTCCTGAAGGCACTCAATAATAAGATCCTTGTCTGCCTGAATTTTTTTTGCCAATTGGTCAGAAGAAAATGAGCTATCTATAAGGGCAGCCTGGATATCTCTTTTGACAGAAAACTTTTCTTTTTTTATTTGCGGCCTGTCCGATAGACAAACGTCACAAATACCGCATCTTCTGTCGAATTCTTCGCCAAAATAAGCTAAAAGCTGGATTGAGCGACATTGTTCCTGACAGTCTATATACTTGAGCATATGCTCCAGGTTTTCAATTTTTACCCTACGATTTTTTTCGATCGTCTCTCTTTTTCTTAAGATTGATTTTTCATCTTCCCTGGGCTCCAAAAATGTTACTTCTACGTCGTGATCCTGGAATTCTACCTTTGCGATCTGGTCGGTTACTAATTGACTTAATACATTTCTGATTGTAGTTTCAGAACCGGCCCCTTTTTTTGTGAGACTTGCTAGATTAATAAAGGTCATGGCGTCGAATACCCCTCCATAGCTCCTGACGATCAATTCAAGAATGTCCCGATTCTCGGGATGGGAATCCAAATAAGACCACAGTTGTTTTTTGGAAGCCGTAAACTGCAGCATACTCCTATGTCTGAAATTTTGTGAAAGTGCGAGAATTCCCTGTTGATCGAATATTTCCAGAGCCTTAAAACACATTCTCGGCTCCAGATCATAGGCTGCGCAAAATGTCCCAAAATGAAAAGGATAGGTAATGCCTTTCCCTTCCGCATAGGCTATCTGGAAGTGATTGACCAGGTGATGATATACCTTTTTAAGTATATCCAGATCGGGTAAATAAGATAAAAACTGACGTCGAGACTGGCTTTCATCATTCGGACCAACGATTAATATTGCTTTCGCTGGTAATCCATCACGACCAGCTCTGCCGCCTTCCTGGAAATAGCTCTCTATACTCTCAGGAATCTCATAGTGAATGACTGCCCTTACATCCGACTTGTCTATGCCCATGCCAAATGCGGTAGTGGCCACCATTATTGTAGTTTCCCCTTTCATCCAGGAGCTGAGAGCCTCTTTTCTTTCGAGAGTGCTGAGCCCTCCATGATAGGCAAGGGCCGTGGTGCCATTTTGCCGAAGGCCATCTCTTAATTTCTCAGTCGAACGCCGGAGTCTGACATACACTATTTTGCTGCCCTTATGATCATTTATTGCATCGTAAAGCGCTCTCTTCTTATTCTCTGTGTACAAGACTCTATAGGCCAAGTTTGGTCTATGAAAGGAATCTTTGTACACCTGTTCAATCCTCAGGTCTAGTCGTGATTGTATTTCTGAAATCACCCGTTTAGTTGCCGTTGCTGTCAGCGCCATTATCGGAACCTCCGGATGGATATCCCTTATCTTAATGCATTGCAAATAGGCAGGTCTGAAATCATGACCCCATTGAGATATACAATGGGCTTCGTCAATTGCAACTAATGAGACATTGAGCTCTGCCAATCTGTCTAAAACGATTTCCTGTTGTAATCTTTCAGGTGATAAATACAAGAGTTTATACCCGCCATAAGCAGCATTATCTAAACATTGTATTACTTCATTCTGACTCATTTTACCGGTCAGTCCAAGTGCTTTTACCCCCTTAGCTTTTAAGCTGCCGACCTGATCCTGGATTAATGCTATTAGGGGAGATACCACAATGGCAATGCCTTCCTGGGCAACGGCAGGTAATTGATAACAAAGAGATTTACCACCCCCGGTCGGTAAAAGTGCCAACACATCTTGCTTATGCAAGGCAGCTGTAATTATATCTTGCTGTGAACCTCGAAACGTATCGTACCCCCAGTGCTTTTTTAATAGTGTTATGAGATTTTCGGTTGCCGTCATTTCCGGATCAGCTCTAAAATGTAGGAGACCCTTTCTGCAACAGGCCCCTTAGGAATAAAAATCGGGTCGTATTGGAATCTCTTATAGGTAGCAAGTAAATGTTCATGAATTTCCATGGCTTCCTGAAAATTTTCAAGTCGACTACTATCGCTGGAATATATCTCTTTCCACGGGGGAAGGATGATAACCTTATCATATCGGTGTGAGTCGCAGGCCCGGATGAATTCATCTGCATAGGCCTGGTCGAAATAATCCATATATGCAAGGACATCCGGGATACCTCTATCGAAAAAGATCAATTCCGAATCTTCCTTTAAGGCATCTATGTATTGTTGTTTTCGGCCATCCAGCAATTTTTGGTTAAAGGCCATGGGATCGTCAACAAAAGCCAGCGGATTCGTAGTGATCTCATTCGGGTTATCTTCTAATTTAGCGGCCTCTGTCATGCTCCGTATAATCTCCGGAACACAGGTAAATCCATTATCAGCTAAATTTTTGATAACTGATGTTTTACCTGTTCCAGGCCCGCCTGTAATAACTACTTTCTTTAATTCCAAGATTCACGTAATAAGCGCAAAAGTAATGATAATGGAAATGCCCAAAAAATTGGGTGCTAAGAGTTATATTTGCAAAAATTTGAATATGAATAAGGAGGAGGAAAGGGAATTTTATGACCGATTGAGAAAAGAGCTTGCCGATAGCACATCCTGGCCCTCAGATTACCTGTTCAAGTTTATCGTCACTACCGATAATGAAAAGATCCAAACCATACATAAGATCTTTGACAATTCCGGAGCAGTGATCGAATCGCGACAATCGCGAAAAGGAAAATACACCAGTATATCGGTAACGATCAATTTAGCGGATCCGGAAGCTGTGATCAAGTACTATAAGCAGGTTAGCCGAATTGAAGGTGTTATATCG
>JAHHLF010000363.1 GCA_018679315.1 Bacteroidia bacterium
CTATCAAAGAGAATAGAGCGACTAGTCTTATTCCTGCCTTCATAATTCGGTTTTATTGATTGGACGCAAAAACCCCTGATTTGCTACAGAATACTTGCTATTTTTTGAAAAAACGTGCGATCCAGTATAAGAGAAACAAGACTATTGTGGCAATAGGAATTCCATAGCTGTACCTCCAAAACCATTTCATAGCTGTTTGCCCACCTTGGAATCCTTCACCAGAAGAGAAGTTAAAAGCAATATTACCAGCCAGGAGATAACAAATAGGGACCCATAGAATAGCCAGAAAAATAAGGGCTTTTAGTATTAGGGAAAGGTATTTTTGGATCTTGCTGACCGGACGCCGTAATTTTTTTGCACTCAAATATAGGGACAGGGGTAAGGAGATCATCCCAAGCCAGGTGATCAATGTGCCCCAGGGAATGTTGGCTGTCTTGCTCATCGACCTGTCTAGTACAGGCGAACCCGTAAAGAGAAGTGTCAGAGCTGCAATGAAAATGACCAGTGAGCCGAGTAACCACAGTTTTCTATTCTTCATAATATCAGTGAATGATCAATACAGCTTAAATATTTGAATCGATAAAAATCCGCCATTCCCCATCATCCTCTTTCTTCCAAATAAGGATGTATTTGCCTCCATAAGAACCCTGACATTGACCGATCTCGAAAACAGTAGAGTCGTTGACAACTTCCACGATCAAAGGGTTTAGTTGCAACGAATAATTCTCGTAATTCATATAGCCGTATTCACCTATCAGTGCGTCCCGGCCTTGAACCAAAGGCCTGTGGTTAAAGTAAAGTGTATTTTCAGTGTACAGATCGCTAACAAGCTCTTCTACCTGATGTGCATTGCACAGTTCCATCCATCGTGCCCGCCTTATTGAAATTTCTGCGGTATCAAGAGCTGATTGTATGAAGCTGCTTTGCCAGTATTCAAATTCTTTTCGCCGCTGATCCTTTTCTTTTTTCCAAATCACTAATTGTTTCTCGGTAGTATTATTTGTAAGGTTAATTTGGTTGATCGCATAGGAGAGGCCCCTGGCCTCGTTTGCCTGAACTTCGAAGATCTGTTCAATGGTGCTGTACTCTCGACCCTTGCTTACAAAATAAGTACTGATAGCATCAGGGCCATTTAAAATTGTATCCGGATGGGCGATCGCAACAGCGATGGATGTATACTGTGAAGCAATATCACCTTTAGATATCTGGGTTTTAGACGCCACATCCTGGGCTTTGCAGATAGATCCTAACAGTAATAGAGGCACTAATAACAGAATCGTTTTTTTCATATCTCAGTCCTTACATTACTAGAAGATGCTTATGTTGCGATAACGATCCGATAATTTATGGAATATTCTGCTGAATGTACAGTTTCATTTGATCGATTTCCAATTTATCCAAATGTCCCATCATCTTTTCGTCTTTTGTTAGCAGATGCATGTGTACGAATGAATCATGATGGGTAAAAATACCTTGATGATCAATAGAGAAAAATCCAAGAATGACAACTTCCCGGTCTTTAGCAGTATAATTAGTTTGTCCCTGGTGTGCTTCTTCTGGTGAGCTGAGCTGTATTCCTTTTGGTAAATTCTGCACATGGAAATCGGCATGGGTGACCTTCCCGGTCAGTTTAAAGGCAAATGGACGTTTCAGATCTGTCGTAATACTATCCAGATGACGTTCCATGTCTTTTATGGTCTTCACAGTAACTGGCAAATCAGATTCAATCCACTCATGCACAGTTGTATAGACAAAGAAAGGTGCTGATACCTCATAGCTCTCGTGAACTTGCAACGTAGAATCCGAGGATATTCTTGATACAAAACTCCGGCCGTCCAGGATTAACAATTCGCCGCCTAAATGACTGTAAGGTCCCAGGCCATAAAGTCCGGTCCTGTCCCTAATCGTATCTAGATAGATCATGTCATCCAATTTCCCAAGTTGCATGACATTTCGTAAAGCTCCTACAACATTCACCTCAGTCCCTATGCGTTCAGATTCACTCTTGTCTTGAGCATCTTTACAACCCAAAAACAGGCAGGTGCATAAGAAAATCGACTTGACCAATTTTGTCATATAGACCGGATTAACATCCCAT
>JAHHLF010000272.1 GCA_018679315.1 Bacteroidia bacterium
CCATAAAGAATAGCATAGAAGCGACAAATATGAAGCCTCGGGAGTATTTACGTTCTTTTTCATACAAGCCCGGGCTTATGAAGCGCCACAGCTCCCATAAAAGATATGGGAAGGCCAGGATAAATCCGGCCCAGATGGATGTCCAGATATGTGCCGAGAACTGTCCGGCCATGACCCTGCTTTGAACGCGAAATAAGGGTTCTGTACCACAAAAGGCTTCACTGAAGCCCAGCCATTTGGAGAGCGTACAAAACATTTTATAGGTAGGGAAATCGGGTTTTTTTGGCCCGAATATGATGGTATCAAAAATAAAATCCTTCATCAGGAATGCTACGATACCGACAAGAACTATAGCAATGGTAGACCGGATCAAATGCCAGCGTAATTCTTCAAGGTGGTCCAGAAAGGACATTTCGTTAGGATCTTGGGCAGATTCGGTCATTAGAGTATTCCTTGGTTGATGAGGTTATGCAGGTGTACCACACCTTTGTACGTGCCATTTTCCACTGCGAGTAATTGTGAGATCCCTTTGGCTCGCATTTCTTTCAGGGCTTTAACCGCTAATACATCCATTTCAATTGTCTTGGGTGATGCAGTCATTATATCTTTTGCCTTGAGTCCATTTATGTCCGAATACTTTTTCAGCATTCTACGGATATCGCCATCCGTAATGATCCCGATCAGTTTGTTCTTATCAAGTACAGCCGTTGCTCCGAGCATTTTCTCTGAGATCTCAATGATCACTTCGCGTACATCGGCATCGGCATTAACGACCGGCTTCATATTTTCTCCTGCTATATCCGAAACACGCAAATAAAGCCTTTTTCCCAGCGTGCCGCCAGGGTGGTATTTGGCAAAATCCTGCTCGCTGAATCCTCGCAGATCCAGGAGGCATATAGCCAGGGCATCGCCCATTACTAATTGAGCTGTAGTACTGGTTGTAGGGGCCAGGTTATTTGGACACGCTTCCTTTTCTACTGCGGTGCTAAGAAGGAAATCGGCCTGTTCTGCGAGGAAAGACCCCGGATTTCCGGTCATTCCTATTAGTTTATTTCCCCCTTGTTTTATTAAGGGAACCAACATTTTTATCTCAGGGGTATTCCCACTTTTCGAAATGCATATAACAACATCGTCCTGCTGGATGATCCCAAGATCGCCATGAATGGCATCCGCAGCATGCATGAAGATAGCCGGGGTTCCTGTAGAATTAAGTGTTGCCACGATCTTTGAGGCAATAATGGCGCTTTTACCGATCCCACTTACAATAACGCGGCCTTGACTATCATAGATGCATTGAACGGCTTCTGCGAATGCTTCGGTAAGCTGCGAATTCAGTTCTCCGATGGCTGCGCTTTGATGTGCGATTGTTTTCTTCGCCAGTGCTAAAATGGAAGTGTTATTACTCAAGGAATACTAAGGGCTGTTAAACCGACGTTTATAATTTGGTTAAAAATTAAAACCGAACGAAAAGATTGTTTATATTTAAGAAACAAAAGTACATAATCTAATTTTATAGCGTTTTCAAAGTAACCTACTAGCTGTATTGTCTTTACTACCTGCCAACCTTCAAATCTTTAGACAGTAATACAGTAAATAAGAAACTTCAGGTTTACAAATGTTATGAAAATATAGTCGAATGATTTCGAATGGAATTGACCTTCGTGAGTCGCTGAAGAAATATTTTGGATTTTCCCAATTCAAGGGACTTCAGGAAGAAGTGATCAAAAATGTGATGGATGGTAAGAATACCTTCGTAGTTATGCCTACTGGCGGAGGCAAATCGCTTTGTTACCAATTACCCGCACTTATTATGGATGGGACAGCCATCGTGGTTTCCCCTTTAATCGCCCTGATGAAAAACCAGGTAGATGCCATTCGTGGTGTCTCTGAGGATCATGGCATTGCCCATGTTCTTAATTCATCACTTACAAAAGGCGAAGTGAAACAGGTCATGGCCGATATTACCGATGGAGTCACTAAATTATTATACGTCGCCCCGGAATCACTGACCAAGAAAGAATACATCGAATTCTTTAGAACAGTACACGTGTCCTTTGTCGCAGTAGATGAAGCGCATTGTATTTCTGAATGGGGTCATGATTTCAGGCCGGAATACCGCAACCTCAGGAACATCGTAGATAAGTTAAGGGACGGCATACCCATCATTGGGCTTACAGCCACTGCAACTCCAAAAGTGCAGGAGGACATCCTAAAAAACTTATCCATAAACGATGCGAAGCTCTTCAAAGCTTCCTTTAACAGACCGAATCTTTTTTATGAAATCAGACCGAAAACAGAAAATGTGGAGGCAGACATCATTCGATTTGTTAAAAAGAACAGTGGTAAATCGGGTATTTTGTATTGCCTGAGCCGGAAAAAAGTAGAGGCCTTAGCTAATGTTTTGCAGGTCAATGGAATTAGCGCTGTCCCTTATCATGCAGGTTTCGATGCCAAAACCCGTGCACGATACCAGGATATGTTCCTTATGGAAGATGTGGATGTTGTCGTGGCCACCATAGCCTTTGGAATGGGAATAGATAAACCGGATGTACGCTTTGTTATCCATCATGATATTCCCAAGAGCATAGAAAGTTACTATCAGGAAACCGGAAGGGCAGGCCGGGATGGCGGAGAAGGTCATTGTCTTGCCTTTTATTCTTATAAAGACATTGAGAAACTGGAAAAATTCATGTCCGGGAAACCTGTAGCAGAGCAGGAGATTGGAAATGCCTTACTCCAGGAAATAGTTGCCTATGCCGAGACCTCTATGTCCAGAAGAAAATTCATCCTTCATTATTTCGGAGAAGAGTTCGATGAGGTCAATGGCGATGGTGCGGATATGGACGACAATGCCCGGAATCCTAAAAAGAAGGAGGAGGCAAAAGACAATGTGGTCAAGTTGCTGAAAGTGATCCAAGGCACGAAAGAAAAGTTTAAGTCCAAGGAGATCGTCAATACCCTGGTAGGGGCAACAAACTCACTTATAGCGTCACATAAGACCAATGAGAAGGATTTCTTTGGCTGTGGTGATGCACATGACAAGAACTACTGGATGGCACTGATCAGGCAGGTGCTTGTGGCCGGGCTGATCCGGAAGGAAATAGAACAATACGGGATCTTGCATATTACCGAGAACGGGGAGCAATTCCTCTCGTCCCCTTCGTCCTTTATGATGACTAAGGATCATGTTTATGATCAGAAAACAACAGATGCCATCGTTCAGGCTGCCAAAAGCAATGGGGCGGTTGCCGATACCCATTTGCTCAAATTACTTAAAGACCTTCGGAAGGATGAAGCCAAGAAGATGGATGTTCCTCCCTATGTAGTATTTCAAGATCCTTCCCTGGATGACATGGCATTAAAATACCCGATCTCTCAAAATGAACTGCTGAGCATACATGGCGTAGGCGAAGGTAAGGCGAGGAAATATGGGCAACCCTTCCTGAAACTGATCGAAACCTATGTTGAGGAAAATGATATCGTCAGACCTGAGGATCTTGTTGTCAAAAGTACAGGTGCAAATTCTGCGCTGAAATTGTATATCATCCAGAATATTGACCGTAAATTACCACTGAGTGATATCGCGTCTGCGAAGGGGCTGAAAATCCCTGATCTGGTCAAGGCCATGGAACAGATCGTTTTTAGCGGAACCAAGCTCAATATTGGCTATTGGATCGATGAGATCCTGGATGAAGACCAGCAGGAAGAGATCCATGACTACTTCCTGGAATCGGAGACAGACAATATTCAAACAGCCATCGATGAATTCGATGGGGAATATGAGGACGAAGAATTACGGCTGTACCGACTCAAATTCATGAGTGAAGTGGCAAACTAAGCCTGCAAATTCAATTTCAGTGTGTATTCCTCAGTTTCAGATTACCATTCATCTTGCCATTCGCCTGATGCAACCATAGCCATAATGACCCCGAAGTAAAGGATCAGGAAGATCAACATGATCACTGATAATGCCAGCCCTACATAGGAAAGGATCCTTCCCGTGTTCGCGCTCTCGATCCCGGTATATTGACCGGGCGATTCTTCATTGGCCAAACGGGCTTTTTTGGCATTGTTCAAACCAATGATGCTAAAGATCGCCGCAAACGGGCCGCAGCACACTAAGGCGCCAACAACTGATATAATTCCCATTGTGAGGGCCGTACTGGCCCCTGGAAGTGATTCCTGATTCATACGATTGTTTTAATGACTAGTTTCCAATTACTCACAGAAAGGCATTTCAATACCTGCTTCGGCATAGACCTTACAGGCTTCTTCCATCATTCCGTCTATACCTCCCAGTTGAACTATTTTATAGATAGCATATGCCATGTAGATCACGCCTATGACCATTACAATAATTGAAATGATCCGTGCCGTTTTGAAGGTACTGTAATTGCTGTACTTCTCCGGATCGGCTATATATTTTTTCTTGTCGATGTTTAATACAATGAGGGAGATCCCACTCAGAATAACAGCCGGAAGTCCGTAAAAGCAACAGCAGACAAATCCTAAACAAGAAAGTACTATGGCTAAGGTTACATTAGGTAATTTTTGCTGGTCCATAATTAGTTTGTGGTTTAAATAAATTTTATGACGTAGTTGATCAAGATCATTGCCACTGTCAGTATCATGAGGAACATGGTGATCTTGTTTGAATATTTTGCTTTAAAGAAGTGATCATAGATCAGAAAAGTGAAGAGCAGGATCATCCCATAAATGGCCGGATACATCTTAAAAGCTTCAAAGAATTCGCCTTTTAGTAAAAAGACAACGGACCTTTGCAGCCCACAACCAGGACAATCAAAGCCAAAAAGTGCTTTGCTCATACACGGCAACATGTTTTGCTCGATAAAGATGGCCAAATAAAGAATTAGACTATTCATCATGCGTATTAGACTTGAAATTTAGCATAATTTTTAGGAAAATCTCTAAGGATAGGCATAAAAATAAACGAAGTCTTTTGCCTTATTCAGAAGTTGTTAAGGTACCAAATTCCAAGGTAGTTAGATCGGTAATGCGTTGTCCATTCTCTTTGATCAGACTGAGGTTCTGCAACGAGATGGTATGATCAAACAATGTAGTATCGGTCTCATTCCGAAGCGTGCTGATAAGTACCTGTCCGTTTTCTGCTAAAATATCATCGACCACTTTAGGACTTACAGGAGGAATATTGCTACAGAAATATTCACTGGAAACGGAACCGTCGAATGTTCTGTATGTGACTTGGGATTGTCCTGGAATATTACTGCTTATGTCTTGTGTCGATTCTTCATTTTTCAACAAGCCGGACTGCAATTCTAGAATGAGTGCCTCCTCAGAATTTAATTTAAAGAAAAGGGTTGTAGAAGTAGTTACCTGGTTGTCACAATACTGGACCGTTGTGTCATCAAAGTCGATCACGCTGATCTCCAGGTCGCCATCATTACAGGCTAAGAGGATTAAAAGTAGGGGTATACCGAGCCATTTTTCATGGATTCAAAGGTAGCTGAAAATTGATAATCCCGGGATATATGTATTAAAAATCACTTTTAAATATGTCAATTTCTCGTACATTAGCTGGCGTATATATGTAAGTGCCTAATGGGTAAAGTATATCTCGATAATGCGGCGACAACGCCGGTAAGAACTGAAGTGGTAGCGTGCATGCAGGAAGCCCTTAGCCAATGTTTTGGAAATCCTTCTTCTTCACATGGTTTTGGTCGAACGGCCAAAAGTGGTGTTGAACACGCACGAAAGACAATTGCGAAGTATTTGAATGCGCAACCTTCAGAGATCATTTTTACCTCCGGGGGCACAGAAGCAGATAATATGATCTTGCGCTGTGCTGTACGCGATCTGGATGTAAAGACCATTATCACTACACGTATCGAACACCATGCCGTATTGCATACCGCAGAGCATCTGGAAAAGGAATACGGAATACAGCTGATCTTTCTTAATGTAGATTCGAGGGGTTCTATCAACCTGAAGGAGCTTGAGGAAGCCTTGAGCAGTAATCCCGGTTCCCTGGTAAGTCTGATGCACATCAATAATGAGATAGGCAACATACTTGATATTAAAGCAGTGGCTTTGCTATGTAAGCAATACGATGCTTTATTCCATTCGGATACAGTGCAATCTATTGGTCATTACAGCTGGGATCTGCAAGAAGTTCCAATAGATTTTCTCAACGCAGCAGCTCATAAATTCCATGGACCCAAGGGAGTTGGATTCGCATTTATCCGCAAGAATTCAGGTATTAAACCCATGATAGTCGGAGGTGCCCAGGAGAGGGGATACAGAGCCGGTACAGAGCCCTATCACAATATTGTGGGTCTGGAATGCGCTTTTAAAGCAGCCTATGATCACCTGGAGGAAGAAACAGCCTATGTGAAGGGATTAAAAGCACATTTTATCAAGGGAATAAAGGAAGCCATTCCTGGTATCGAATTTAATGGTCTGTCTGAAGATCTGGAGAAAAGTACTTACACTCTGGTGAATCTCAGGTTGCCGATCCCTGAGGAAAAAGCTCTGATGCTATTGTTTCATCTCGACTTGAAAGGCATTGCTTGCTCTAAAGGAAGTGCGTGTCAATCAGGGAGTGCAAAAGGATCACATGTACTTACAGAAATTCTCACGGATGAACAATTGAACACCCCATCTTTAAGGTTCTCTTTTTCCAAATACAATACAATTGAAGAATTAGATTATACGATCGGGGTGCTGAAAGAATTTGTAGAAAGCTAAGCTTACTGCCTTTGCTTTTCATAAGGAAACCTTCGGGTGGCTTTCTTCATCATTTTATCTATGAGCTCTATTGTATTACGCCCCGATTTTTTATTGATCTCTTTTTCGTATTTCCAGAGCAGTTTTCCGGTTGCCCCGTCACTGACCTTAATGCCAATACGACCATAATCGGATTTCCCCGTTATATAATCCATAAAATTGAAGTCGGTGGGCACACCTTTGGATAATAAAATTGTGAGATCCATATTTCCGCTTATGATCCCATCTACTTCGAGCAGCTTACATAGTTGTTTTATGGTATAGGTATCTATATTCTCATAGGTAATACTGTTCTGTTGCAAGATGGCATTGGTATTCTTGATATTCTGAAAATCAACAGAGAATTTCTTTCTTTTCTTACCTCGTCCGAAATATGTTTCCAGGGCGTTCTGAACTTCGTAGCCTTCCCGCTCCTCTAATTTCAAATACTCCTGCCTGGAAATGTTCTCATCCAGGTCTAAATGCGTGATAAAAGGTATTATAGCAAGCTCCTTATGATCCTTGCTGAGTTCTTGAAAACGCCCGCTTTCATAGATATTCTTTTGCCCATGTGCAAGGAAGCTTACTAATAATATGCCTGTAAGTAAGAAGGATCGCAAATTCATATATCTATTTCCTGAAAAAGACACTTCTAAACATTGAAGTATTCCCTACGTTGTCTGTAACTTCTACTCTGAGGTCACATTGAGTAGTATTCAATATCTTATCATCAAAGTTATACGTAATAGTCTTGGTCTTTGGTTCATATTCCATAAGGATCCACTGTCCGTTTAAAGTGGCCGAATAGGTGTTGATCCCACTTAGATCATCTGAAATTCGCAGGCTGAGGTAGTGGTAGTTGGTCAGCCATTGCTTGTCTTTAAAATTTTTAGGCCTGATGGAAGGCGGAACGCTGTCTTTAGCCAATGTAAAAGTGCCCAGGCTTCGTGTGCGGGTCGTAAATGTATTCCCTCGCTTATATGTTTTCATGAAATCGGGCCTTCCTTTCCTGTCCAGCCTTGCAATGAACATTTTTTTGCGAACCGACTCAGGATAGGAGGCGACATCAAAAGTAAGGGTGAAGTTCTTATGGGCAGGTACTCGGTTATTGTGTATGGTGACGGTATCCTTACCGGGGATCAGATTCGCATAAAAATCCTTATAAAAAGTATTTGCCGGAAAATACACCTTCGCCCCATCAAGGTCGAAATTATTGGGTTTTGAGGCTTTAATAAACTGACCTGAGGGGGTTTCCCGGTCTATTTGTTTCAATGGACTATTACGACCCTCTACAGGAATGATCAGGATTGTTTCATTCCCTTTGATATCCGTAAGCCGCAATTCTACCTCATAGGATCTGCCTATTGCCACCTGTAATTTACCCTCATTGACCAGGGTATTGTATATGCCTAATTCATTGCCTTCAGCCAGATAAAACAATTGAATACGCTGTCGGTACCTGCCAAAATGATCGTAATCAATAAAGGTGTTAATATAACGGGTTTCAGAGAATGAGAAGGTTTCAAAATCGTATTGACTTACCACTTTCCCATCTACTTTTTGTTCCAGGGCGAAAAGTCCATTCCTGTTTGTTGCCAGATCCTGCCTGTCATAAGCGTTGATCCCAAAACCAATGGTCCCAGAAGCGAGTACCGTATTTGCCCTGTAGGTCCCGTCTTTTTGCCTTGTAATGGGTATTTGTACTTTGGTCTTTTGCTGATTTACCTGAGCATTAGCACTTAGGGGATAGGCGTATACGTTATTTATGGTGGGCTTTGTTTCATCCTTTACATCAATACCGTAGAGCAGTGGGTTGGTCGGTTTTTCTGTAATGCTGCTTCGGATCTCAAAGTGCAGGTGTGGACCTGATGATCCGCCGGTGTTCCCTGTATATGCCATTACCTCACCTTTCTCTACGTTGAGTTCTCCGTAATCAGGAAAAACTTCTATTTCATAGGATTTACGTTCGTATTGGATCTTTTTAATATAAGCCTCGATCTCAGGGGAGAAATTTTTAAGGTGTGCATAGACCGAAGTGTATCCATTGGGATGTGCCACGTATAAAGCCTTTCCATAGCCCCAATGTGAGATCTTGATCCGGCTGACAGTCCCATCTGCTATGGCGTAAATAGGTAAACCCGTTCTCTTTTGAGTTTTTATATCAATACCGGCATGGAAGTGGTTCGATCGTAATTCTCCAAACGTACCGGATAAGATAAGCGGTATATCCAAAGGAGACCTAAAGGTGTTTTGGGGATACTCGTATTGTCCGTAAATAGTACTGACCAGGAGGAAAAATAGAATGCTCAGAACAAATTTCATGGCCCAAATGTTGGTGCGAAAATAATTAAACCCATTTAATTGATTACGATAGGATTGCATAAAATATGCCAAAAATAAAGGGCTGGCTCCTTTTTAGCTTAAGAATAGCACTTAGAATAATTATAGCCAAAAGTATTGCGAAGTCGTTGGCGGAATGTTAACTTTGTGTATAACGCATAGGATGATTGTATGAGCGATTTATTAGGAATCGTAGATGCCCTCGAGAATAAAATAAGCAAGCTCCTGCACAGAATAGATGTACTGGGGCAGACCAACTCGAAATTGGAGGTAGAATTAGAATCGCTGAAAAATGCACACAATTCTACTGAGGTCACGGCTTCTGAATGGGAGGAAAAATATAACTCCCTTAAGCTCGCAAGTTCTATGGTGGGTAGTGAAAATGACAAGACTGAAGCAAAGCTCAAAATAAATTCACTTATTCGGGAAATAGACCATTGCATAACACAATTAGCCGAATAAGTATATAAGGAAAATATGGGAGAAAAGCTCAAAATTAAGCTTTCTATTGCGGATAGGGTGTATCCGTTAACCATTGATCCAAGCCAGGAAGAAGGCTTGCGAAAAGCAGCCAAGAATATCGAACAGCTGGCTAAACGTTTTGAGCAGAATTATGCCGTAAGGGACAAGCAAGATGTACTTGCCATGTGTGCCCTGCAGTTTGCTTCCAAAATAGAGCAACGCGGTATAAGTTCGTCTGAAGATACGCTCCAGGCCACTGAGCGCTTAAAAGCGCTGGATGAATTGATCAGTGCCAAATTGGAGATAAAATAAGTTCTTTTAAATAATTAAGTTACTGCCCACATTGGTAATAATTTTTGACAAACTCAACACTAATTTGTTTGAAAAGGGTGAGTTTAGTTTGTAAAAGCAGGCCTCCTAGTAGAGGATCCTTGATCAAGCTGTTAGCCCTAAACCTGTTTACTGGAGTTTGTACAAAACTTCATCGATGTGGGCTTTTTTTTTAGAGTACATCCAAGTGAACACCCTGCAGGGCTCTAAAAGTGACGATAAAATGGAATACAATGGATGTTACAACTATAGCGATCGGGCTGGGTATTGGGTTACTTGCAGGCTTTTTGATCGCCAAATTATTGGAAAAAGGAAAAGCTTCCAAAACCATTAAAAATGCCAAAAGAGAAGCTTCACGCATTGTCAAAGATGCACAGAAAGAAGGAGAGGGGATAAAGAAAGACAAGATCTTCCAGGCCAAAGAGAAATTCCTTGAGCTAAAGGCAGAACATGAAAAGGTTATCATCAACAAGGACAAAAAGATATCCGAAGCCGAAAAACGCACCCGGGATAAAGAGTCACAAGTAAGCAGTGAACTGGCAAAGAAGAAAAAGCTTAACGAGCAGTTGGAAGGCCGCATAAAGGAAGTAACGCACAAGCGGGATTTTTACGAGAAGAAACAGTCTGAACTTGAAAAACTACATAAAAGTCAGGTTCAGCAATTAGAGGTCATTTCAGGACTTTCGGCAGAAGATGCAAAGAGTCAGCTGCTTGAGTCCTTAAAAGAAACTGCAAAGACAGATGCCATGGCCTACCTCCAAACCACAATGGAAGAAGCCAAATTAACGGCTCAGCAGGAGGCCAAAAAAGTCATCATAAATACGATACAGCGAATTGGTACGGAAGAGACTATAGAGAACTGTGTTTCGGTTTTTAACCTGGAATCAGATGATGTTAAAGGCAGGATCATTGGTCGTGAAGGTCGGAATATCAGGGCGATTGAATCGGCTACCGGGGTTGAGATCATTGTAGATGATACGCCCGAAGCCATTATTCTCTCTTGTTTTGATTCGGTAAGAAGGGAAGTAGCCCGACTCTCTTTACACAAGCTGGTGACAGATGGGAGGATCCACCCTGCGCGCATTGAAGAGATAGTTAAGAAAACCGAAAAACAGATCGAACAGGAGATCGTTGAAGTAGGAAAACGTACAGTTATAGATCTGGGGATCCACGGACTGCACCCAGAATTGATCAAGGCAGTGGGGCGTATGAAGTATCGTTCCTCCTACGGCCAGAACTTGCTGCAACACTCAAGGGAGGTCGCTAAGCTCTGCGGTATCATGGCGGCGGAATTAGGATTGAATGCTAAAATGGCCAAACGCGCCGGTTTGCTGCATGATATCGGAAAAGTACCCTTTGTAGAAAGCGAAGTGGAGACGCCACATGCCATACTGGGTATGCAATGGGCCGAAAAATATGGCGAGAAAAAAGAAGTGTGTAATGCTATTGGAGCCCACCACGATGAGATTGAAATGAATACATTGATCTCACCCATCATTCAGGTATGTGATGCGATCAGTGGTGCAAGACCCGGGGCGAGAAGGCAGGTGCTGGATTCGTATATACAGAGACTTAAGGATCTTGAAGACATCGCCTTTGCCTTTAATGGGGTACAAAAGGCATATGCCATTCAGGCCGGAAGAGAACTGAGGGTCATCGTTGAGAGTGAGAAGGTCAGTGATGAGAAAGCAGCCCAATTATCCTTTGAGATATCTCAAAAGATCCAGACTGATATGACGTATCCCGGACAAGTTAAAGTGACTGTTATCCGGGAAACACGTTCAGTGAACGTAGCAAAATAATAGGCTCCCCGGAATATTAATCAGGATTGATTCTTATAAAAAGTAAGATCCTTTGTTTAAAAGACCAATTTGATATTATTTTATATTGCTTAAGAAATGAAGTGATAGAAAGTAATCAAAAGCAACCAAACCTATGTCTGATCCAATTCGCTGTAAAAACTGTGAGTCCCGGATAGAAGAGGGATTTAATTTTTGTCCGGAATGCGGTCAAGAGATAACAGACAATCTCACTTTTGGTGTGCTGTTCCATAATACAATAGAGAATTTTTTCTCTGTTGACGCGCGTTTTTTCCGGAGTTTCATTCCCCTCATGATAAAGCCCGGCGTGCTGGCACGTAGATTTGTTGACGGTAAGCGGTTGTCATACCTGCATCCGGCACAGTTTTATCTCTTTATTTCTGTCCTCTTCTTTTTCATTTTTTCCTTCAGCATTAGAAAGGCAGACAGCAAGGTAAGTCAGGCCCTTAAAAAAGGATTTGATTCCGAAATAGTTCCGGATTCTGTTAAAATTGAGCAGGATTCAATAGCTATTGAAAAAGCCAGGGAGGCTTTTAAAGAAAACCGGAAATTTATGGGCATCTCAGATGAAGATGCTCAGGAGATCGATTCTGCGATCGCTTCAGGTCAGGGACGTCCCGAAATGAGCTTTTCTTTTGACCGGAAGGTCTTGGATTCTTTGATCGCTAATAACGCGCCGGAACAAGAGAAATTAGAGGCCATGGGCATGAAGGAAGATGCAGGCGCGCTAACACGAAGGTTTTTTGCCCAACTCCTTAAATTCTATAATCAAAAAGGGGATGGTATACTGCAAACCTTTTATGATACGATCCCAATAGCCATGTTCTTTATGCTCCCGCTATTTGCTTTTTTGTTGAAAATATTTTACTGGCGGCGCGCGACATTCGCACATCATATGGTATTCAGTTTCTATTACTTCACATTTCTGTTTACTGCATTTTGTATCCTGCTGACGGCTGAGCTTATTTGGGATATTCCGTTTTGGATAGAATTCTTGTTTTTCCTTTCTTTTATGGTCTACTTAATAGCCGCTTTAATGAACTTTTATAAAAGCAGTTGGATCGGGGCGATCTTAAAAGCTGGCATAATCACTTTTGTCTATTTACTGCTCATTGTACCTACGGCCTTTATAGGCATCGTACTTACTTCCTTTATGCTCTACTAATTAAATTGCCTTGAATAAATTGATGCTAACTGTAGCCAGTTCTGAATTTGGGAATTTGCTGAAATGTTCTTCGTCAAGCAGTAAGCCGGCCTGGGCAGCTATGCGATGAAAAACATCGATCTCTACAATGTACTGATCCGAAAATCCATGTGTGGCATCATAGGCCGTGGCGGCTGTTCTCCCTAGGTTGGCAGCGGTCAGAGCAGGAGGGATTGTATGTAATTCAATCACTAATAGGCCAAACTTTTTCAAATAAGGCGTCCAGCGTTTTAAATGTTCGGCCAGATTCTTTTCTACGAGAGTGTTTGAAAGTC
Source organism: Bacteroidia bacterium (assembly GCA_018679315.1). Classification (GTDB taxonomy): domain Bacteria; phylum Bacteroidota; class Bacteroidia; order Flavobacteriales; family Flavobacteriaceae; genus HDS-28. Next base: position 13,176 of record JAHHLF010000272.1, read on the forward strand.
GTTTGCCCCGATAGGCATAGGCCCCGGTTGAAGTACTTCTGTCATCCGAATCATCCTGAGGCGGGTCTTCCCAAATTCGATTGTGGTCAAGGAAGGTGCGTACGTTAAGTAGATCGCCCAGATCCATACCGTAGTTTTCCTCCAGATCTTTGGCCAGCAGATCAGGCCTGCTGATATCCCCTTTGATCACTTTTGCCCAAATGTCGGCATTAATGAGATTGGCGCGAGTCACTTTTAAGGCTACCTCATTGAAGTCGGCCCCAACTAGGAATAAGGGATATTCATCAAGTACTTTCCCGCGTTCGGTACGTTGCTCTATGACATCAAATAAATGCTCCAGATAGGCGCCATTGCCACATCCCATATCTACGATCCCCTTGGGTTGTTCGTGAATGGGTTTATTGAAGAGTGCAATGATTATATCATCTACTTTTTTAAAGTAGGCCGAGTGGGCACCGCCGCTTCCCCATACATTCATAGCCCGGTCTACATGCTTTTCTGGCTGGCCTTCAACCACATTCCACATCTCATGCGGATCCCCGAAAAGAAGGGTTTCAATATTTCTAAAAGTGGGATTATAGGAAACAGTTACACCAAAGGCAGAGGCTCTTTTTGCAAAAAACAGGCCCTTTTCAGTGAACTGGAAGGTATCGTTCCTGCGATGGAACCAGCCCAGATGGGCAAAAAAATCGAGTAATGAGGTAAAACTTTCAGGATCCTGGTGAAATTCCTCGGCCTTAAAGGAATGCTCCATAAAATATTGATGGAACATTCCGCTCATACCCAGGGCAACCAGTGAGGGAGCTATCAGCATTCCCTCAATATGCTTGAGAATTTGTTCCTGAACTTGCCGTTCTACAGAGTCATTGGATAGCGTGGTGTCATAGCCCGATCTCAACTTGTTGGTTATCCCCAGCCAGATCTCAAAAGGTTCTTTTTCAAACAACCGCTTGTGGTATTTGCCAGAGAGCAACAAGAGCTCATAAACGTCCTTGTAGAGATCACAATGCGTATGTAAAAATTTGGTCTTATCAGATATGGAATAGTACACCTCATCAGTTGTGTTATCTACTTCCTGAAGTAACCACCCCTGTGAAGCCATAAGCCTGAGTGCCACATTTAAATAGCCCTCATTGGCTTCAAATTTATCGGCTAATTGTGCCAGGTCTACTCCTTTCTCTTGAAGAATATGAGCTAATATGCCTTTCTTATAAATCACATACGTAGAAGGGCCCGCCCCAAGTCCGTCGAGATATTGGAACAGGTCCTGCCTAAAAATCCTTTTTTCTTCTTTTGTCAGCACGAATGAGAAGAATTGAATTCAATAAACAAATGTATTCTAATCCACCATAAACAGGGCATTGGCAAAGAACAACTTGCCGCCTTCCCAAAATGCCCGGAACAAAGGATTATCTACCATATACACCACTTCTCCGCGGCCATGGTTCTCCATCCCAAAAACCAGGGTTTTCCCTAATTTTTTCTGCGCTTCGCTCCCGGCAAATCCGGAAAAGGGCTTCGTTTGATCTTCCAGGTAAACCGCAGTTCCCCGTTTTAAATATTTGTAGGCATCATTTCCAAGTTTTAATGTGAAATAGGTGTCGCCATATCCATATGCCAACGGGTTGGATGTATCTACCCGTGTTTTAAAGATCGCCCCGGTGATCGCACTTTTCATTTGTTCACGCTGCGAACTGTCAAAAGGGGCTACTTTTTCCTCAGCTTCTTCCTTCTCCGCTTCTTTAAGTTTAATGCCAAAACCATCATCGCCATCAATGGCTTTTATCGATCGGCCCATGGCGATCAATCTGCCGCCTTCCCGTACCCAGGATTTTAGTTCCTTGAGTCGGTCTTCACTCATAAATTTGCGGTAACCCCGGCCATCCGGAAAGATTAAGACATCATAATCTGCCAGGTCGACCCCGTTAATATAATCTGCATCGATCACGGTCAATGGATAGTGCAGTTGTTGCTCAAAGAAATGCCAGATCTCACCAAAGCGAAGGGTACTTGCCGGATCACCGGAAAGTAAAGCAATCTTTGCTTTGGGGATCATATCTACGTAGAAAGACCCAAAGTCCTTCCCGCTATCTACAAATCCGGTTTGAACCGGGGTGATGGCTTTATTGTGTTTTTGGGCTGCATCCTTTAGCATATTCAGGAAATCGCTCTTCCCTTCATTGTCGGCACGTGTAATGATCAAACTGCCTCGAGCATAGTTATTTCCTTCTAGTTGGAACGACTTATGTGCTTTGCGGATACGGATTCCTTTTTTTAAGAGTTCGGCAAGGAAACGGGCATCATCCATACTGTTCCAATCCGTCACATAAGCATATGAATTGGTATTCACATCCAAAGTGGCTGCCATTCCTATTTCCCAATTTCCATTTCCCTGTCCGAGATCAGACTCTGATGCAACAGCATTTAAGCCATAAGCATAGGGTAAAGACCAGGCAGTAATATCATAGGTGAGGGAATCTACTAACTTGGCATCGGGTTCAAAAAGCACTTTAACCAAGGTGCCTTTGGTCTGGTTAGCCGAGATCAAGAGACTATTTTCTCCACCTCTCAGACTGCCAGATCTGCCCGTTTTGTAATTATAGCCTTTGGCAGAAACCCCGGCTCCGTTGCCGTATTTGATCTGGTGTTTGTCAAGAAGGCTTGCTAGTTGAGTTAGTTGATCTTTTCCTCCATCCAGCAAGTAGCTTTTGTATTTGAAATTTTTTCGCTGATAGAATTTTCGAAATTCTTCAGTTAAACGCCCGGCATTATTCTTAGCCACTTCAACTGTAGACAGGCCCGTTGTATGATGATGGGCTATCCGGTCCTGTAAGGTCAGGGTATCCTTGATAGCTGTAATAACACCTAATCCGGCCCGGCCACTTCCTCCTTGCTCATAGGTCATCCCTATACCCCCGTTATAGGTAGGATAGGTATCCCCATAGCTGGGATAAAAGAGATCGAAGACTTCTTTTGTAAAATAGAACCAGCCATTGGCATCAAAATACCGGGCGTGGTTCCTGCCTATCGTTTCCTGAAAATCGCGCTGAAACTGCGTGATCACCTCATGATAGGGTTGCGCCGCAGGGGCAAAGAAATACGGATTATTGACACCTTGTTCGTGGAAGTCTACATGGATATGCGGCAGCCACTCATTGAATTTTTTTAAACGTTGCTGACTCTCCACTTGAGAAAGCCATGCCCAATCCCGATTCAGGTCGAACATATAATGATTGCTCCGACCGCTCCACCATCCTTCGTGATGTTCCTTACTATTGGGATCTACATTAAAAGGGGTGTTCTTATATTGATTATACCAGTTTACATAACGGTCGCGACCATCCGGGTTGATACAAGGGTCCATGATAACCACGGTATTCTCCAGATAGTCAGCTTTCCTTGTCAGCAGATCATAGATGGTTTGCATAGATGCCTCCGTGCTCACGCTCTCGTTTCCATGAACATTATAGCTAAGCCATACGACGGCTTTTTCAGAAACGGGTCCACCTGTAGTGCTGGCTAAATGTGCCTGGCGGATCTCCTCCAGATTTGCCATGTTCTCCGCTGAGCTCAAATAAGCCAAGAGCAAGGGCCTGCGCTCATTTGTTTTTCCGTAGCTAATAAGTTTGACGCGACCAGGTTCGGCCTTGGCTACCTGTTCATAATAATCGACAACTTCGTGATGCCTTGTAAACTGGGTTCCCAGCTCATATCCGAGAAATTCAGAAGGCGATTGCAGGGCTTGTCCAAACAGGGATAAACAAAAAAGGCTTAGAAGGCCCGTGTAGAAATTTTTCATTGATTAGCAAGTGATTGGTGTACTCAAAGCTACTAAATAAATGTTAACTTATCCCCCCAAAACCACCATAGAATGGGAGAGGAATTCTATCTTTGGCTGGATTACGATTATTATGAAGGTTGATAAAATACCTTACTGCGATACCGGATATTTTTCCTCACTCATATGTGATTATTTAGACCAGCACAAAGATGTCAGGTCTTACTATAATCACTTTCCCAAACTGGAAGAATTTGTAGCCCAGATCAAGGAAAAATCGGCTTCATATCCAAATTCATTCCGACCCATTCTTCAAGAGGCTGTCAAAAAGCAAAATGAGGGGGTGTTACTTTCAAAGTCCTCACAGAAAAATATAGAATTGTTAGGATCGGATAGTACGTTTACCGTAGTCACCGGTCATCAACTCAACTTATTTACTGGCCCTTTATATGTTTTCTATAAGATCATCTCGGTTGTCAATTTATGTGCGCAATTAAAAAAGGCACATCCAAAGAAAAATTTCGTGCCTGTTTTTTGGATGGCTACAGAGGATCACGATTTTGATGAGATCAATCATTTTACTTTACATGGAAAGAAATGGGTTTGGAATTCCGATTCTTCAGGGGCTGTCGGCCATTTCAAAACATCCGGACTGGAGAAATTAGGGGAGAGATTACCGGATGAATTAGGGACATCCGGGAAAGCACAAGAACTGGCGACTCTTTTTAAGAAGGCATATGAGGATCACGATACCCTCACTGCAGCCACTCGATATTTGGCCAACGAGCTGTTTGGATCTCTTGGCCTTGTTATCATTGACGGAGATGACAAAGAATTAAAAAAACTGTCAATTCCGCTTATCGAGCGAGATATCCTGGAGCAAGTTGGGTTTCAGAATGTCAATGCTACTCTAGAAGAATGGAAGGTGAAAGGCCTGCCTTACAAAGTGCAGGTGAATCCGAGGGAGATCAACTATTTCTACCTGATCCCGGGATTGAGGGAACGGATCGTATTTACGGAGGGGGAATATCAGGTGATGAATTCAGAGCTGCGATTCAGCGAAAGCGAACTCAAAGAAGAAATTGCGAAATATCCAGAGCGTTTTTCTCCGAATGTGATCATGCGACCTGTATACCAGGAATATATCCTCCCTAACCTGTGCTACATAGGCGGGGGCGGAGAGATCGCTTATTGGCTGGAGTTGAAAAGCACTTTTGAAGCTTTCAAAATACCACTGCCCGTACTCCTGCTTCGGAATTCCGCTTTATTGATGTCCGAGAAACAAGGTCAAAAATTAGAGAAACTACAAATTAGCCTTCCCGATATTTTCCTCGATACAAATCGCTTTATCAATAAAAAAGTAAGGGAGATATCGAATATCATAATCGACTTTAATCCACAGAAGGAGGTACTTCAGGAACAATTCAAGAACCTGCATGAACTGGCAGCACAAACAGACGCCTCGTTTCTGGGTGCTGTGAAAGCACAGGAACGCAAACAGGTCAAAGGCCTGGAGCATCTTGAAAAACGACTTGTACAAGCACAGAAGAGAAAACTGAAAGACCAGGTAGGACGAATGACCGAAATACAACAAGACTTATTCCCCAATGGAAGTTTACAGGAGAGACAGGTGAATTTCTCTCAATTTTACCTGGAATTAGGGGAAGAACTTATACAAGGCCTTCAAAAGAATCTGGATCCGCTAGATCTTAGATTTACAGTATTACGGTACTAGATATTCACTTACCCAACTTCCTTCCTGTTTTGAAAACCGGATCTTAATATGACTTACAGGCTGCAGCTGCAGGTATTCTAATTTGAAGAGGGTTACTTTAACAGCAGAGAAATAATCTTTGTCTTTTAAATATTCAACATCGTCCGGGTGTTTCACAATACTCCCAGGTGGGGTTGTACTGGTATAATCCTTCCTGTTTACTTCAGCAATACCCTGCCAGTAACCCGCTAATGTTTCTTCATCTTTGATCAAGCTAGCCACACCTTCAACTTTAAGCTGAATTTTATTTTCCTGATCGTAAAACAGCATACCCACTTTGTTATTCTCTTTCATATGTGTCACTTTCTTGGATCTTCTATCTGTGTAAAACAACAATTCCTGATCTGCAGTTACACCACGCAAAACTACAGTTCTGAGTCGCGCCATCCGATCTAAACCAACGGTTCCCAAGGTAAAGATCCGGAAGGGATGTGACTTTTTTTCCACCGCTTTGCGCAAGGAATTAAAAATATTTTTAAGGTATGAATGGCTCATTATCAGATATTTAGAAAATAATATTAAAAAAAATCAATTTTTAGGTAGGGTATTTCGTTAGATGCTTGTTTTATAATCAAATTGCTATGAAAAAGAAAATATTCAAACCATAATTTAAAAGTTTGAGTTAGTTATAATAAGTTCATGTGTTTAGGTTGGTTTTTGATTTTGAAGTCCCCGTAGTACATACTACGGGGTTTTTCTTTTTTATTAGTTCACCTTATATTCCAATCGCATGGTAATGGAAGCCGTCTTTTCCCTGGAAGCCGTATTATAGGCTCCGCCCCAACTATAATCTTCGTCGGAATATTGGCCTGTGATCTGGAAGACTCCCATCCTGGCCGATATGAGATCCCCTAAATCTCCGCCTGAATTCTCAGCTATTTTTTCTGCCCTGATCCGGGCATCTTCTGTAGCCTTAGAGATCATTTCGATCTTTAGATCAGATAACTTACTGTAATAATAACGCGGGGGAGTGGAATTGAATTTAACGCCCTGGTTCAGTAATTCGGTGATCTCACGGGAAATTTTCTCAACAGTGGCCACATCAGAAGATTCTACCCGTACAGTCTGGGTGAGTTCGTAGCCCCTGAAAATAGTCCCTACATAATTATTCCCTTCGTATTTATTATCGCGGATCTCTGAAGTTTGCACAGCTTCGAAAATGATATTCTCTTCCTTGAGACCTTTGGATAACAGATACTTCTTAACCTGGTCCTCATCCCTGATCAATTGATCGAAAGCGGCCTTGAGATCTACATTACTCGCATTAAAACGGCCTTCCCATACGATAAGATCCGATACAAAATCTTTGTTTCCCAAGCCCGTTACTGAGATGATCTGAGGCGGATTGGCACGCCTAACGTATGAATTGCCCAGGAGGAGTGCGGCTATTACTATAG
>JAHHLF010000217.1 GCA_018679315.1 Bacteroidia bacterium
GCACTGTCCTTCGTGTAGCAGCATGCCATAGAAAGAGGCCATTTGCTCTTTTTGAAACAGTTGCCATTTACTGAGGGTATGCTTTTCAAGTAAGTGATGCGCTTTTAGAATCAGGATAGCTGCGGCCGCTTCAAACCCTACCCGGCCTTTAATACCAATAATGGTATCGCCTACATGAATATCTCTTCCAATTGCGTAGTTTCCTGCTATTTGCTGCAATTTCTGTATGTTGGCAACGGGCTTATCCTTCTGATCGTCCAATGCGGTGAGTTCTCCTTTTTCAAAACTGAGTTTTATTGTTTTAGGATCGAAGTCTGTTACTTGCGATGGATAGGCTTCACCAGGTAAAGGTTGTCTGGAAGTCAGGGTTTCCGCTCCTCCCACTGAGGTGCCCCAGAGTCCCTGGTTGATGGAATATTTGGCTTTATTCCAAGAGAAATTAAAACCCTTAGAATTTAAATAGTCGATTTCCTGTTGCCTGGATAAACTGTTGTCACGTATGGGTGTGATGATCTTGATCTCAGGTGCGATCGTTTGAAAGATGGTGTCGAATCTAACCTGATCGTTGCCTGCTCCTGTACTGCCATGGGCTATGCCGTCTGCCCCGATTTTTTTGGCATAGGTAACAATTTCCATGGCCTGAATGATCCGTTCAGCACTAACGCTTAAGGGGTATGTATTGTTTCTAAGCACGTTGCCAAACACCAAATATTTAATGGCTTTATCATAATAGGTTTCGATCGCATCTATGGCTGTAAAATGTGCTGTGCCCATTTGTGTGGCCCGCACTTTCATTTCCTCGATCTCTTCTTGTGTAAACCCACCGGTATTCACTGTCACTGCGTGAACAGCATATCCGTACTCATGACTGAGATTGCTAAGGCAGTAAGAAGTATCAAGTCCGCCACTATAGGCCAATACTATTTTTTTCATGATCCGTTCTTTTTTAGAAAAAGTTGTTCTTTGATCTTTTTAAGTCGCTTGAAAGCTTTGCTATTCAAGGCTTTGGATTTTTTTGAATTCTTCTCTTCCGGGTCATATAACATTCCGGTGCACAGGCACATTTTACGATCGGTACGTGTCAGGACATCAAAATTTTTGCAGGTTTGGCAACCCTTCCAGAAGTCGGGGTCGTCCGTGAGTTCAGAAAAAGTCACGGGCTTATAGCCGAGGTCGTAATTCATCTTCATTACGGCTAGTCCGGTTGTGATCCCAAAGATCTTAGCCTTCGGGTATTTCTTTTTGGAGAGTTCAAAAATGGCTTTCTTGATCTTGCGGGCAAAACCAAGTTGCCTGTAATCCGGGTGCACGATCAAGCCTGAATTGGCCACAAACTTGTTATGATCCCATACTTCGATATAACAAAATCCAACAAACTTATCCCCGTCTAAGGAGATCACTGCATTCCCATTTCGGATTCGTTGCCTGAGATATTCGGGAGTACGCAATGCTATACCTGTACCTCTGACCTTGGCAGATTCGGCCATGGTTTCAGAGATGATCGATGCGAATTTTAAATGGGTTTCATTAGCAACAACTATTTCCATTGCTAAGAATTTGAAAGTGAAACAAAAATTGAATGATTATGCGGAACTGGACTCACCTAGTTCCAAAGACTATAGCACACCCCTACGGGCGACGACGTGTCGGAGTAAAAACAGTGCGCAGATCAACTGCCTGCAAGAAGAAAAATATGTCTGTTTTCAGTGTCATGAGAGTGCTAATGTACAAATTCTTATAGATTTACCTAATGATCTTCGATTTTTTATGAAAGCGTAGATTTTCGCGATTAAATCTGAAAAATTCATAAATCAACATTGCGATAACCACAAAATATTCAATGAATAGCAACCAGAGAACCTCCTCCGTTTCTTCAAACCTATAGGCAGAATAACTCAGCATAACCAGGGCAGACCAAAACAAGGGGAAGCGATATTCCGTACCCAGGCACAGAAAGATCGGGAAGACCAGATACCATGGGTGTACGGTAGGGGTCATTAGGTAATACGCGCTTAGGATAAGAAGCATGGATGAGATCAGGATACGTGGATTCCTGTTGTTTCTTAAGGTTGTCGTGAAAAAGACTATGATCAAAATTAGAATAGGGACGAGCTTCCCATAGGTTTTAATTGTCTCCCAGGGTTTTTCTTCCAAGTGTACGCCCAGGTATTTTACCACATTATAGATCCCGGCATTGAACTCAAAATTGGAGAACCATAGCGATAATGTATCGCCGAAATTTGAGATCATAGCCGTACTTGCAAAGGGAGACATACTAGCCAGTACCACAAGGCCGGTGAGGGCATAGAACAGGGTGCTCTTTTTAATTTTATAATGTGAAAGGAACAAGGGCAGAAAGAACAATGGGATAAGCTTTATGCTAATGGAGATGCCCATAAATAATGCGCCCCAATACCAGGAATTCTTGAATATAAAATAGAGGGATAGTACGAAGAAAAATAACATAAAGCCTTCAAAGTGAAGGTTCCCGCTAAGTTCTATGATCACAAGCGGATTGAGGAAATACCAAAAGATCATGTGAGGAGACACATTAATTTTTGCTAATACTTTTCGCCCAAAATAGAAAATGCCAATATCTGTTCCAATCAACATAAGACGTAATATCATGACTTGGCCTATAATGCTTTTGCCACCGATCAAAGCTGCGAGCGCAAAGGCCATTTGGTTGACGGGGGGATAGTTGCTATATGTTCTTGCGCTGAGTGCTCCCATATTTGAGACCAACTCTGAAGCGAAAGGAATGACATTTAGTATTTCTGAGGAAGCTTCCCCTGGCAAATGGAGATAAGGATTATATCCATTGAGGATCAATTGTCCGTCCCAGATAAACCGATAGAAGTCCTGGGAGAGGTTGGGTATAGCCAAAAGGAATACGAGACGGAATATCAAACCTAATCCAAATAAGAACTTAGTATTGAATTTCTCGAACTGGATAAGCTTGTAACAAAGCAGGAATAGACCGGCATATAAGGTGATCAACCTGATAAAATCGGATCGGATCAAATGATAAGCAAAAACGAAATAGAAAATGATACTGAGGATACCGAGGAGGATCGGGATCTTATGTAATTTCCAATATGTGGTTACGCTGTTGGTCAAGGTTACCTATCTACAAGGAAATACAAGAAACTAAAATTTTAATAGGTCGCAAAACCAAGCTGTCCCGGAAAAGGGATAAAGAATAGTAAAAGGTGTTGCTGTTCGCTACGCTTTGGCGAAGGCCGACTTGTAAAAGACGAAGCCAAAACCACAGAAAAGCATCATGTGGAATGGGAACAGACCAAAGTCGTTCAATGGAATGGCACTGTACATACCAAAGAGAAAATATACCATTAAGGCAAATTCAAGTATGGTGTTTGGCGAAAGCTTTTTCACCAGGTAACTATTGCCCTTCCAACTGTCTGTGAGATTGTTGATATTGAATTTAGGGGTACGCACGAACTCTGAACGTTTTCCCATATGGCCTTCCAGTACCGCAACCGAATTATGCAGGGAGAACCCCAGGGCGACTGAGAAAAAGGTAAAAAAGAGTTTGATATAGTCCACAAAATCATCGAAGGTTTTCCCCTGAATACTTCTGTAAGTGAACCAATAGCAAATAAAGAGAATAACGGTACTGATAATAAAGAAACTGGTGACTTCGAATATCCATCCTAAATGCCCGTATATATTTTTTATGTAGAGCATAGGGATACTTAATACTGCCACGACGAATACACAGAGAAACATGGAGCTGTTCAACAAATGCATTACACCATGAAATTTCGTTTTAAAGGAAATATTCTTGGATGAGATCACGCTCAATACAGTTTTCCTAAAATTTTCAGCTCCTCCCTTGTTCCAGCGAAATTGCTGCGAACGTGCTGCACTTATTACCACAGGAAGTTCTGCAGGTGTTTCTACATCTTCCAGGTATTTGAATTTCCAATTCTTTAATTGGGCCCTATAGCTTAGATCAAGGTCTTCTGTCAAGGTGTCTCCTTCCCAGTTTCCTGCATCCAGGATACATTCTTTACGCCAGATACCTGCCGTCCCATTAAAGTTAATAAAGTGACCTTTTGAATTCCTGCCTACTTGTTCTAAAGTAAAATGGGCATCCAGGGCAAAGGCCTGTATCTTGGTGAGTGTAGAGTAATCTCTGTTGATATGTCCCCATCGGGTTTGAACCACACCGATCTCTTCATCTTTGAAATAGGTGACCGTCTTCTTAAGCCAGTCGCTATCCGGAAGGAAATCGGCATCAAAGATGGCGATGAAATCACCTTTGGCAGTGATCAATCCTTCTTTAAGGGCACCCGCTTTAAAACCTTCCCGGTTTTCTCGTGTAATATGCTGAATATCAAGACCCGTTTCCTGAAGCGCTTTAATACGATCTGCAGTTTCCTGTACAGAGTCGTCCGTAGAGTCATCGAGAACCTGGATCTCCAGTTTGCTTTTGGGATATTCTATTTGAGCAATATTGTCTAATAATCGTTCCACCACATACTTCTCATTATAAATAGGAAGTTGAATGGTAACAAGTGGAATTTCTTTGGGATCTAAAAGGTTGAATTTGGGAGCTTCCTCATTACGCCTCTTATAGCTGAGATAGTTGATCAATAAGTTCAACTGAGCCAGGCTGTAGAAGAAGATGAGTAGTAGTGCTATCGTATAAATAGCAATGATCAAGTAAGCAATGGCTAGTCCCATATTATTTAAAACTGTATTTAAAAATCCAACCCAAAATTTTTACGCCTGCAAATATAGTACCTTTTACCGTTCCTGACACTTTTGAGACCCCTATTCTTTTTTTGTAACGTA
>JAHHLF010000115.1 GCA_018679315.1 Bacteroidia bacterium
GTGGGATAGTTTGTGGTTAGTTGAAGTTGCTTCCAGACAGGAAATGTTTCAGGAAATGCAGAACGTGATTCTCAATTCCTCAGCCGATGAAGGAAGCTTTGAACAATTGGATACGGAGGTTTTAAAGTCAAGACTTGCCGCTCTTGATTCCAAAACCCCGTTCAATATTTCATATAACCCCTCCCTTGAACGCGTCATAAACTCCTTTTTGAAGAATAGAAAACAGCTCATAGAACGTATGCTCACTGCGAGTCAGTTCTATTTTCCACTGTTCGAACAAGAACTAGACGCACATGATCTTCCGCTGGAAATTAAATACCTCGCTATTGTAGAATCTGCACTTAACCCCAGGGCGCGTTCCAGGGTAGGCGCCAAAGGCCTTTGGCAATTTATGTATGGTACAGGCAAAATGTATGACCTTGATGTTTCCAGCTATGTGGATGAACGCAATGATCCCGTAGCTTCGACAAAGGCAGCATGTCTTTATTTGAAAAAGCTATATGAGATCTTCGATGACTGGGATTTAGCGTTGGCTGCCTATAACTCGGGCCCCGGGAATGTAAATAAAGCCATACGACGCTCAGGGGGCTATGAAAACTATTGGAATATTCGTCGCAATTTACCCCGGGAAACCGCGGGATATCTACCCGCATTTCTTGCAACAATGTACCTTTTTGAATATGCTGATGAACATGGAATTGTAAAAAAAGATGCCGGGCGATTCTACCAGGAAACAGATACGGTTCTGGTAAAAGATATGATCACATTTGATCAGATTAGCACTTTTGTGCCGGTAAGCATGGACGATCTCAAATTACTGAATCCTTCCTATAAATTAAATATCATACCAAGAGTAGAGGGCAAACAATACTACCTCCGGTTACCGGTCGCAGCCCTGGGCACATTTGTCGCCAATGAAAATTCTATTTATGAACTCGCTAAGAAAGAGTTTGCCAAAAAGGAATCTCCATTGCCACAACTGGTCAAGGCACAAGATAAGATCAGATACCGTGTACGAAGTGGTGATTATCTTGGAAAGATCGCCGAACGTTACCGCGTGCGGGTGAGTGATATTAAAAGATGGAATGGGTTGAGAAGTAATTTGCTAAGAGTAGGCCAGAGACTCACAATATACCCTAGAAACCCTGTCGCTTATTCCACACCTAAAAAGTCAAAACCTTCAGCGAAAAGCGCACAGGTAACCAGCGGAACCAAGGTTCATACGGTACGAAAAGGGGACTCGTTGTGGACAATTGCTCAAAAATATCCGGGTGTCACAATTGAAAAACTAAAAAAATGGAACGGTATTAGTGGTAATCGATTAATGCCAGGTACTAAACTAAAACTATGCGATTGCTCCACTTCAGCTTCAGGCTTATGAGACGTATAACAATCCTCTCCATTTGTTTTTTATTGTTTTCTTGTTTGGATGGGAAGAAAGTAAACTATAAACCCGCATCCATAGGGGCCATCAACACCTTGGCGGTGATCATGGATACGCGTCTTTGGGAAGGCTCAGTAGGGGATAAAATACGCGAAAAATTTGCTGCCCCCAGTTTGGGACTAACCTGGGATGAACCTATTTTTTCGATAGATCATATGCCCAAAAGCGTATTTACAGGCCCAACCAGGCATCGAAGATCTGTATTATTTGTAAGCCTGGACAGCCTGGACATTGCGCAGATCCAGACAGACACGTATGCTACTCCTCAGCGTATAGGCGTGATAAAAGGGCAATCCGAAGAGCAGTTAATTGCCAATATAGAAGCTGGGGCAGACCGCTTAATAGCCTCATATAAGAAACTTGAACTGGAGGAAACACAGAAGCGTTTTTTACGCTCTTTGAATAAGGAAAAAGCACTCGAAGAGGAATTTGGTATTCGCTTACGGGTGCCATCAATCTACACCGTTGGGAAACAAGAATCTAATTTTATCTGGATAGACAGACAGATCCCCAGAGGAACTATGAATATTCTGGCCTATACGATACCCGGGGGAAGCCTTACCAATGACTCCACCCTGGTTAGTGATATCATTAAAATGAGAGATTCCATTGGAATGAAATACATTCCCGGGCCCGACATTCCCAATAAAACTACATATATGATGACTGAAAAGGCTTTTGCACCTTATGTCTTTATTACGAAGGTAAAGGATAAGAAAGCAATTGAAGTCAGAGGTATTTGGGAGGTAAAGAATTATCCCATGGCAGGTCCTTTTCAAACGTATATTATTGATGATCCAGAGAGGGATCGAAAGCTGGTAATAGAAGGATTCACTTTTGCCCCGGCCACCAATAAACGAGACTATATGTTTGAACTGGAAGCCATTCTTAAAACGATAGAATTCCTATAAGAATAAAAAACCCCTTTCATTTGAGAGGGGTTATTAATTTCTATGTTGAAGGATTTATGTTTTAATCAAAAACAAATCCAGTTGCTATTCTATATGTAAAAGCATACATAACTACCAATAACATAGCAAAACAGAACCAGAAAAAGAATTTAAAATACTTGGTCAATAACATATGACCCATGTTTCTAAATGCTTCAAGATAGATTTCTTTTAAGTGTAATAATTTCTGCATGGTAAGTTTATTTAAAGATTTATGACACTCCAAAATTGAGGCGGATTCATAAGAAATACTAATATCTTGGATGAATTGGAATAAATAATAGTTATAAGAATATGAGCGTTCTGATCATCTGATAAACATGTATTTTGTCTAGTTGAAATTCGCATCAGAAGGTTTTAAAACGAGAAAAGCGCCCGATAAAAGGCGCTTTCCTGTCTTTAGGTTGTTTGGTTTTAATCGAATGCGAATCCGGTTGCTACTCTAAATAAGAATGCATACAACACAATGATGAAACTTAAAAAGCAGAACCAGGTAAATATTCTAAAGTAATTTTTTACTATAGAATGCCCCAGGTGTCTGAAGGCTTCTTGGTAAATTTCTTTGATAAGTAATAAATAGTTCATAGTCTAGGTTCGTTTAATTAATGCTTTGGGTATTTATATAACTCATTCCGAATAAGGATACGTATATGTGTTTTACGGGTTTGTTGTGAAATGTGCTTATGACGTTGTCAAATGACTAAATCCTTACTAATCACCAAATTACCGCCTTACATATCAACAATTATAAATTCGGATCTACGGTTCAATTGGTGCTGCGCACGTGAGCAACGGACACTTCCATCACATCCGTTGAGGAGTCTATCTTCACCATATCCTATAGCGGTTCTAATGCGTTTTGGATCAATTCCTTTAGATATCAGGTATTTTCGGGTAGATTTAGCCCTTCGGTCTGATAGTAATTCGTTATATGCCCTGTTACCCCTGGAATCTGTATGAGATTCAATGGCTATAACCATCGTTGGGTATTCGTTCATGACAGTAACAAGTTTATTTAGTTCTTCGGCCGCATCAGTACGGATATTTGACTTGTCAAAATCAAAGAAGATCATCTCCAATTTGAGCTTCCGAATACCATCTTCAACGCTGATTAAGTCTTCAAGTCGCCTCATGGCTAAATCAGTTTCGACAAGGATATTATCTTTTGTCGATACGTCTACTTGTTCATCAAAATAATCGCCTTTTGTCACCCGCACCGTATATTTTGTGTTACTCTCAAGATCTTCAAAAAGGAAGCTACCATCATCTCCTGTAACCATTTCCTTGATCTTCCGGCCATTTTCATCTAACAGCTCTACAAGGGCCTCCGGGAGGATCTCTCCTGTGACCACTTCGGTGATTATTCCGGCAATCGCATTTTCATTTGGTTCTTCCGGAAGTATTTTCTTAAAAGAATAGATATCATCGCTTCCTTTCCCGCCTTTTCGGTTTGAAGCAAAGTATCCGTGTTGTGTTTCTTCATTTACGATGTATGAAAAATCGTCTTTATTGCTATTAATGGGTTTTCCAAGATTTCGTACTTCCAGGAACCCGTCGTCATCGTTAAATGCAACTTCGTATACATCCAGGCCACCAAGACCGACATGTCCATCGGAAGAAAAATAGAGCTTCTTGTCATTGATAAACGGGAACATTTCTCTTCGTTCAGTATTTATTTCCGGCCCTAGATTTCGGGGATCAGAAAATGAATTATCTCCCAGGATATCTACAACAAATATGTCTGATTGCCCTAAAGACCCGGGCCTGTCAGACACAAAATACATCTGCTTTCCATCCGGTGTCAATACGGGGTGTCCGGTAGACCAATCATCACTGTTAAATGGCACCTCAACTGCTTCAGTCCATTCTCCATCCACTTTTTGCGACGTGTATATTTTCAGGTGGTTAACACCAGCTTTATCACGCTTAAGCTTCTTACCGTAGTTGTTACGCGTAAAATACATGGTCTCATTATCGGGTGTAAAGGCAACAGAAGCCTCGTGGTATTTTGTATTGATCTTTTTAGACAACTTCACAGCCTGTTTTACATCCTCTGACTCTTCATTGATCTTGGCCGCATAGAGGTCCAAAAAAGGTTCATTATTCCATTTATATCGTCTGGTTACGAAAAAGGCTGAATCTGCAGCTGAGGCAAAAACAAGCTCATTTTCATTGTAGTACATGGGCCCGAAATCGGAATACTTGGAATTGATCGCAAGATTTTTGACCTTAAACTGGTCGTCTGCACTAAGAATATTGTCCAGGATCACCTCTCTGGGTGTGGGATTGTTTTCATTGGCCAAAATAGCTTCATCTTCTTTCTTCAATTTTCGATTATAAAGCCGCATGAGCCTCTTAGCACGGGCATATTTGCCCGTTCCTTTAAGTGAATGTGCGTATTTGAAGATGTTTTCTGCAGACATCTCATTCTTGTGCTTATTGTACAGCTGATCATACCAGTAATACGCCCGTTCCATATTGGTGTTGAAATAGTGTGCATCTCCTGCTTTTTGGATGATCTCAAAAGTGTGATTGTTCTTGTTCCTGTTAAGCACTTGCTCATATAGTTCTGCCGCCTCTGCATACCACATCTTGTTGAAGTACATATCGGCTTTCTCTAAAAGCTTTGTTTTCGTCGGATCTTTTTCCTTAGTAAGAGCGGAGGTAAACGAAGAAAAACTTTTGGTTGTTACGGTTTGGTTGGATTTTTGGGCCCTCGGTGTACTTGATTTCTTAGGAGCGGGTACTTCTAATACCCAAACTTTATTTTTTCTGTCTTTGCTAGTGTAGTTTTTTAGAAAAGAGAGCGCCCTGTTTCTTGATTCAAACTGATCCAGATAGACATATGAATTACCTGATTCAGGGTGTATCAGGGAATTCGCCGCATAACCTTTCTCTTTTAATTGAAACTTGAGTCGGTCTGCATTTTTCTTTTCGCCGAAAACACCGCCAATGACGTAATAACCGGAAGAATATGACGTAAGGTCGGAATCGCTTCTTGAAGCTATACCGAGTGCCTTGATGCTCTTTTTGAATTGATCAGCGGATATCGTAGTTGCAGCTGAGGCAACGTTGTTTTTTACGGTCTTAGTTGTGTTAAAGGCCATGGTTTTTCCATCGTAGACATGTAGGATCCAAACCTTTTCCTTGAATTTGCCACCTAATTGTGAAGTTGCCGAATTTACGACCTCTATACCGGATACATGATAACCCAGGGTAACATAATTCAACTTCTTTTGTGGATGGAACAATACCTGGGAGTCCAGGTTCTTCGATTTCATCTTATCTGAAAGGCGTGATGCATTTTCCGCATTGCCAAAAACCCCGGATATAATGTAATAGCCATTATAGGCCTTGCTAAATCCACGCTGACTGCGTGTCGCAATTCCTTTCTTTTTCGCCAGAAGGACGAAAGCTTTATGAGAAGCTGAAGAAGGCGCGCTGTTTACTTCCAAATTGGCAATAGCCGTATGGGTTACAGATGCCTCAGCATAGCTTGCGTGCAATGTTGTTAACAGGAAGATCATTCCTGCTATCACATTCGCCTGCTTTATTAAGCTTCGGGAGATATTCATCGATAAGTATTTATTCTGGTTGATGCGCTGGCAATCAACTATTCATGCATTTAACGACGAAGATATATCTTCCTTTTACCTGCAAACAGTTTTTGTTGTGAAAGAGGTGTTTTATGTCGTGAACAGCGATTTCTTGTAGTTCATCGATTGAAGACCATAAACATTGAGCTGAAAAAGTGAGAAAAAACTGATTTTTTGAATGATATCTGCCCTA
>JAHHLF010000196.1 GCA_018679315.1 Bacteroidia bacterium
GCATACCATAGTGAGGGCTTCGCATTGCGTAGGATTAACTTTTCCAGGCATAATTGAACTTCCGGGTTCATTAGCGGGTATACTGATCTCTCCAATACCGGATCTGGGGCCAGAAGCCATCATACGAATATCATTTGCGATCTTATTCAGAGAGACCGCAAGCTGTTTTAAAGCCCCATGGCTCTCTACTAAGGCATCATGTGCTGCAAGCGCTTCAAACTTATTCTTAGCTGTCTTAAAGGGATGCCCGGTAAATTCGGCAATAAACTTGGCTACCAGTACGTCATATCCTTCGGGTGTATTGAGTCCGGTTCCAACCGCGGTTCCACCCAAGGCCAATTCGCTCAAATGGTCTAATGTGTTTTCCAATGCCTTTAGTCCGTGCGTAAGCTGAGAAGCATAGCCGGAAAATTCCTGTCCCAAGGTAAGGGGGGTTGCATCCATCAGGTGCGTCCGTCCGATCTTTACCACCTGGTCAAATTCTGAAGCTTTTTTTGCCAGGGTATCACGGAGAGTCCGTACGCCAGGCAAAGTTACTTCAGCGATCATTTTGTAAGCAGCAATATGCATACCCGTCGGAAAGGTATCATTGGACGACTGCGATTTATTGACATCATCATTAGGCTGCAGTGTTTTGTCTCCTTCACCTATCACTTTTCCGGCTATTTCATGGGCCCTGTTGGCTACTACTTCATTCACATTCATGTTGCTTTGGGTCCCGGAACCAGTTTGCCATATAACAAGGGGAAATTGATCGTCGTGCTTTCCGTCAAGGATCTCTTCACAAACCTGAGAGATCAGGTCGCGTTTTTCTTCTGATAAAATCCCTAATTCATGATTTGTGTAGGCCGCCGCTTTTTTCAAGTAAGCAAAACCATAGACTACTTCCAGGGGCATGGATCCGCCCGGACCTATCTTAAAGTTATTTCTGGATCTTTCCGTTTGGGCACCCCAGTACTTATCGGCAGGGACTTTTACTTCGCCCATCGTATCTTTCTCTATTCTAAACGCCATGCATATGATTTTATACTACAAAGTTAGGACATTGGCTCGTATTCCATCCAGCCTGAGAAAGGCTTTATAAAATTTTTTGGCCGACCGATTTGCTATTTGAATTTTCAGAGTATCTTTGTGACACAATTTGAATTCTATGTTTGAATTTGATCAATATCTTGGATTTTTGGCATTTATGACCATCGTTACCATCGGCTTTTGGCTGATGATGCTTCTGTTGCTCTTCATAGTTCCTTATTGGCTAGGGGGCAATTTAATGGAAATGTGGAAAGAAAGACGCGATGCAAAACGCGCCAAAAGACAAGAAATAGAAGCTTAAGAGAAGCTTCTTTTCTTTTTTACGACCCTTCGAACTCAAAATCATCATCCCCATTCATACGCGGGTTCCTTCCTTGGCGCTGAGCTTGTTGCTGGTTAAACCTAAATAGCAGGGAGGCTGTTATCTGACGTTGTCTCCATTGAAATTCGCTATACGTAAACACATTATCCGTCCTTGTTTCACTACGACGCTTACGTGTATTGAACAGATCACTCACATTTAAGGAGAGCGTCATTTTATCTTTTATCAGATCCTTACTAAATGCCAGGTTCGTGCTTAATATTCCCTTGTTCTTGCTTTGGGCATTTTCTGAAGGGCCCCGATAGAAAAGATTGGTTTGAAAATCAATCGCACCGGGTAGTGGTAATTTGGCACTTAAACGTGTGAACCAGGTAAAATTATCCGCGTCAAAATTTTGAACGATCTCCTCATTCATAAAATTTGTATACTGATAATCGCCTCGTAACTTTTGCTGGAAGAGATTAATATTCCATGTTAGCCTCCAACTGCGTTTCGGTGTCCAGGAAGAAGTAGCTTCCCAGCCAATACGGGTGTCAGTGGCCAGATTGATGGGCGTGCGGGCTTGTACCGGTACAAAGACAGGATTAGCAGGATCATCAGGATTATCAATCTCGACTAGATCGCCTGTCTCTAACGTAATGAACTGAAATACACCTGTAGATCGGTTGTAATAGCCCGATGTGGTAAAAGTGACTTTTTCCCATCGCTTCAAATAGCCAATATCAAAAGCATTGGTATAGGTAGGATCCAAATTGGGATTCCCCTGGAACAAGTTTGTATTACTGGAACGGGAGGGGAACGGATTAATAAACCTGGATCTGGGTCGGCGTAGTCTCCTGCTATAACTTATCGTAAACTGTTCCTTTTCCGAAAATTCATATCCAAAGAATAAAGAGGGAAACCAATCTGTGTATTTCTTGTTGTTCAGATCGTTGGTTGTGATCAGGTTTACTCCAATATCGGATGCTTCCATCCGAAGGCCTCCAAGTATATTGAATTTACCCACTTTAGTTCCCAGCTGAGCATAGGCCGCATTCACATATTCCTTATAATCCAGTTTGTTGCTAAAATCCGGATCGGCCTGTATGTTCCCATTTTCGACAATACCAAAAGTGAAATCGGTAATGAATCGGTTAAAGCTGCCTCTATATCCCAATTCGAATTGTGACTGATCTTTTTCGCCAAATGGCAAGACATAATCAAACTGAACTAATTGCCTTTTTTGCATTTCATCATTAAGCGTCTGCTCTAAAGGAAGACTCTCATTGCTATTGAGAACGGTCTCCTCGATAATCGCATCTTCAAACTCGGTCTGAGAGGAATACTGATAGTCAAAAGTGAATTCGTGTCCGGAGTCATCAATTTCATGTTTGAAGTTCAGTGCGTATTGGATGCGTTCGTCATCTTCAGTTTCATTTGTATATCGATCCCTTTGGACGGTCGGTTGACCTGCTGCATCAAAATTGAAGAAATCAATGTTAATATCGTCTACGCCATCAGAATCGCCATATACAAGCGAATTCGTTATGCTGGTCTTTGGAGCGAGAAAGTATTCGAAGCCAATGTTGATATTATAGCCGTTACGCTCCCGTTGGTATTCACGGATCTCATCCTGAAAACTCACCGTATTCCCATCACTGTCAAAATTTTCTTGTTCAAACAGGGCATTTCCCGGCGCATTTCGATAGCGGTATGTGGTATTGGTGAAAATATTGAACTTCTCACGCCTGAGATTCAAACTAACAGCACCTCCAAAATTGTCAGGATGCCCTGCGAATACATTAACAGATCCATTCACCCCGGCTGTTTTACTTTGCTTAAGCACGATGTTCAGGATCCCGGCCGTGCCTTCTGCATCATAACGCGCAGATGGGTTGGTGATGACTTCTACTTTCTCGATCGCTTCAGCCGGTAGTTGCTGCAAAGTTTCCGGATTAAGTCCGGATAGGGCAGAGGGTTTTCCATTTATAAGGATACGTACACTTTCATTACCCCTCAGGCTGATATTTCCTTCAACATCTACAGTGACAGACGGGACATTGTCTAAAACATCGGTAACGGACCCGCCTCGTACGGTCAGGTCAGAGCCTACATTATATACTTTTTTGTCCAGTCGCAATTCTACGGTGGTTCGCTCCCCGACAACTTCTACATCCTCCAGTTGTTCAACATCTATTGCCAGGCTGATCGTACCCAGGTCTGTTGATTCTCTAAGAGTTTGTCCTTCTTGTGAATATGTTTTGTAGGAAAGATATTCTACTCGGACATTATATCTA
>JAHHLF010000316.1 GCA_018679315.1 Bacteroidia bacterium
CAGATACTGCCTGAAAATCAAACGCCCGGGAAGGGCATAAATTGCATATTTCAGGCTATGAAATATACCTATTTTTAGTCAATATGCTTATGCGCTTTATAGGAAGACCGTACCAGTGCTCCGCTCTCCACATGTCTGAATCCCATTTCTAGGCCAAGTTCGCGGTATTTCTCAAAGGTCTCCGGCAAAATAAATTCGCTTACTGGCAAGTGCTTTTTGGACGGTTGTAAATACTGGCCTATGGTAACTACATCGACCATGTTTTTTCTAAGATCCTCCAGCGTTTCAATAACTTCCGATTCTTTTTCCCCTAGACCTAGCATGATCCCGGATTTAGTTCTTTTGGCGCCATAATCGCTTAGATAGCGTAAAACGGCTAAACTGCGGTCATATTTAGCCTGAATGCGCACTTCCCTTGTCAGCCTTCGAACGGTTTCCATATTATGGGAGATAACTTCCGGTCCGACAGCTATAATTCGATCCAAATGATCTGTAATACCTTGAAAATCAGGTATTAAAGTTTCCAAAGTTGTTTCAGGATTCATTCGGCGTATCGCTTTAATCGTCTCAGCCCAGAGTATAGATCCCATATCCTTGAGATCATCTCTGTCTACTGATGTAATCACAGCATGTTTGATCCCCATGATCTTTATGGATCGAGCCACTTTTTCGGGCTCTTCCCAATCTACATGATGAGGTCTGCCGGTCTGAACGCCACAAAAGCCACAGGAGCGGGTACAGATATTACCCAGGATCATAAAAGTGGCAGTTCCCTCACCCCAGCATTCTCCCATATTTGGGCAACTCCCTGAAGTGCAAATTGTATTTAGCTCATACTTCTCTACCAGGGAACGCAATTGGGTGTATTTGGAACCCGTGGGTAGCTTTACCCTTAGCCATTTAGGCTTTCCTTTCGGAGGTTGAACATGTGTCGCCAAATCCTTACTCATAGCGCAAATTTGTGCAAATATACGAACTTAATTAGCCGTGAATTAATCATTATGAAGGACTTGCGGATTGGATACTGTGAGCTAGTAACTTCTTTGCTCTCAGCAATTTAACTTTTATATTATTGATAGGCTCTTCTAATTCGTTAGCGATCTCAGCATAAGATAATTCATTGAAATATCGCAGATTGATCACTTTTTGATAGTGGGGCTTTAATTTTTTGATATGCGTAAGTAGGGAATTTAAATTTTGTTGTGTGATCAATTGATCTTCTGCCGTAGGGGCATCATCCAATACCTTCCGGATGGCATCTTGATTCCCCGAATCTGCACCTTCAAGCACATTTCGTTTGCGCTTGCGTATCAGGTCGACATGCAGATTTTTGGAAATAGTGATCAGCCAAGTTTTAAATTCATAGGAATCATCGTAGGTGTCGATCTTATCAAAGGCTTTCGAAAATGTCTGAATCGTAATATCTTCGGCGTCATTTTCGTTTTTGGTGCGAATTAGCTGAAACCCATAGACATCATTCCAAAAGCTATCGAGCAGATAGCTGAAAGCCATTTGATTTCCTGCCTTTGCTTTCGCAATGGCCTCGTGCAGTACTATATTCCTATCTTCCAACTATAGGTTTTGTTAGCTAGTATAAGCAGTGTGAACTAGTTTTCCACGGCTTCTTTCTTGCATTCCTCACCAGGCAGTTTTCCGCAATAACCACAGGCTTCGCCATCTTTGTTCAAGAAGGGGCTTTGTGAAGCACAGGTACCCGCAAATTGCCCGTCCTTTTGTGACCAGATCTTAATGGCAATGCCGGCAAAAGCCAGCGCCAGAAGGCATATAGTGAGGACTAATAGCATAATCAATAACTTTGGGCAAAGATACAAATAAAGCCCCATTTCTGGGGCTTCTGTTTATTGTTTAAGTGAAATTGGAAGTGTGCTAATACTTGAGATTTGCAACTATATTTTCAACTGTTGGGGATGTATTACCACCTTTAGGTTCTATAGTGATATAACCCATAGCGTGATCTGCGTAGGGTAGTGCCCATAATTTATCATTTTGGCCAAACTCGCGAATTATACCCATATCAACCATTTCGCCATTTACCTCAGCCCACATTTGATAACATTGGTCTTCAGGCAGTTGTGGTAAGTTTTGCACATTGATATATGACAATTTTTTAACCGGGTTCACATAGGCTATCGCTTTCAATTCCTGAGCACGCTCATTACCCTTCATATAATACTTGCGCGTATTTGGGTTATTAAGTACAATGAATTGATTGCGTACATCTTCCAATTGTTCCCTCATCTCGGCCTCCAGATTCTTGATCTTATTATTGACGATCACATTTTCCTGCTGAAGGTTTTTGTTTTGGTCATAGAAGAAGTATGAGGAGCCGGCAAAAATAAAGGCTGCAATTGAAGCTGCAATAGCATACCTTCTAAAGCGGCGTTTTCCGGCATCCTGGGCACGGATCACTGCCAAAATCTTGGCTTTTAATCCTTCCGGTGGAGTAAGGGCATGCATCTTGGCAAAGGCCTCGAGATTACCCTGGAGCTCATCGAACGTTCGCCGTACCTCCGGGTACATGGCAATATAACGTTCCACTTGCAAGGCTTCTTCCTGGGTAGTAGTACCCAAAAGATATTTTTCCAGCAAGTCTGTATCCAAGAATATGCGTATTTTTTCTTTCATAGAACACTTATTATTAGGGCCAAAAGCGCACTTGTAGAACCATAAATTTTTCTTAGTTCTCTCAAGCCTATCTTTAACCTGGACTTTATCGTACCCAACGGAATATCCAATTCATCACTGGCTTCCTGTTGGGTCATGCCTTGGAAAAACAAGGCATCCAGTACGATCTGGTATTTACTTTCGATTTTGTCAAGATTCTCACGGACATCCATGAGATCAGGGCGTAAGCTGTGGACTCCTAGGTTATATACGTCAGAAACGTCTATTTGGATTTCCTTATCGTTTTTTGTGTTTACGCTCCTCAGTTTGTCGATGGCTGTGTTACGT
>JAHHLF010000343.1 GCA_018679315.1 Bacteroidia bacterium
GGACTAGCCTCTCCGGATGGAATTACCCGAAAGGAATGGGAATATGTTATACCATTCACGGATGCAGAAGACTTATTACAACTCTGCATACCTCCGATTTTACGTAAGGAGCGCTACCATGTTCCCAATGGAAAACACACCTATGAAGTGGATGTATTTCATGGCGAAAATGAGGGCCTCATCATTGCGGAAATAGAATTAAATAACCCGCAGGAGGAATTCTCCAAGCCTGAGTGGTTAGGCAAAGAAGTCACTGGAGATACCCGATATTACAATGTATCATTACTAACAAAACCGTATTCAACATGGGAATAAGAACGGCATGTCTATTGATATTTGCTATTTGCCTGGCATCGGCTTGCCAACAAGAGCACAAGGAAGCAGCAGTTCCGGAGCATGGGCACGAAATTGCTGAAGAAACGCTTACTAAGGCTGAAACTAAAGCCAAATTGGAGTCTGAAGGATACCAACTCTTTGAATATGTGGATGAGATCAGTGGCGACACGATTATCATGCAACAATATTTTATCGCTTTCTTGAAAAATGGCCCTGACAGATCTCAATCTAAAGAAGCTGCGGATAGCCTCCAGATCCTTCATTTAAATCATTTATCCCTGATGTATGAATTAGGCCATGCCGATATATCCGGCCCCTTTGGTGATGATGGGGAGATCCGTGGAATTACGGTATACAATACGCCTACCTTTGAAATGGCTGATAGTCTTGCAAATGCAGATCCGATGGTTAAAGCGGGAAGACTCGTAATTGAATTACATTCCTGGTGGGCGGCTAAGGGATTTTCATTGCGTTAAAGTGCCGACCTGAATTGCCGAAGAAAACGCACATCATTTTCACTTAACAAACGAATATCGGAGATTTGGTGAAGCAGTAGCGCAATTCTATCTATTCCCATACCAAAGGCAAATCCTGAGTACTCATTTGGGTCGATTCCACAATTTTCCAATACATTCGGATCTACCATCCCGGTCCCCATGATCTCCAACCAACCCGTTCCTTTAGTGATCTTATGATCTGTTTCTGTTTCCAGCCCCCAATAGACATCTACTTCAGCACTGGGTTCTGTAAAAGGGAAATATGAAGGGCGCAGCCTGATCTTTGATTTCCCAAAAAGCTCCGTTGTAAAGAACTGCAATGTTTGTTTCAGGTCGGCAAAGGAAACATCCTTGTCTATATATAATCCTTCCACCTGGTGAAAGAAACAATGTGAACGCGCAGAAATGGCTTCGTTCCTATAAACCCTTCCGGGAGATATAGTGCGAATAGGGGGCTTATTTTTTTCCATATAGCGCACTTGTACAGAAGAAGTATGTGTGCGCAATAATATGTCCGGGTCAGTTTGAATAAAAAATGTATCCTGCATATCCCGGGCTGGATGATGCTCAGGTAAGTTCAATGCGCTAAAATTATGCCAATCATCTTCAATCTCCGGCCCTTCCGACACATTGAAACCAATTCGGGCAAAAATTTCAATGATCCTGTTTTTTACAATAGAAATGGGATGCCTTGACCCCAAAGGGTGCGGCTCCCCAGGTCTTGTCAGATCACCGAATTTAGCCTGCTCATCAACACCATTCGACAAGGCGCTTTTGAGACTGGTAACCTTATCTGTGGCGGCTAATTTTAGCTCATTGATAGCTTGTCCGTAGGCTTTTTTTTCTTCGGGGGAGACTTTTTTGAAATCGGCAAACAAGGCATTCAAAACGCCTTTCTTTCCCAAATACTTGATCCGGAATTCTTCTATGGCTTCCGCAGAATCTGCCTGGAAGGAGGTCACCTCTTTTATATGTTCTTTGATACTGTCGATCATAATCGTCGAATGCACAAAAATAGTACAAATTACTGATTCGATCCGGGAATGTTATTTGTCTTTTTCACAGTAAGTAAGCTGAAATTCAATTCCTTACGCCAAACTCATTACATACTGTTTTGGGGTTGTACCATATTTCTTCTTAAAAGCATGGATGAAATGGCTTGGTGTGCTATAGCCAACCTGATAGGATATCTCTGCTACATTGAATTGTTTTCCGACGAGTAATTTACGGGCGTACTCCATTTTATAGTCGAAGAGGAAATTGAATACAGACTCGCCATAAATATGCTTAAAACCTTCTTTCACTTTTGATACAGACAGACCTACCTCATCTGCAATTTCCTGAAGTGTGGGTGGCTCAGACATGTTACTGATAACAAGTTGTTTGGCTTGTTTGATCTTATCTACATTCTCTTCATCATCCAGGAATGGACATGCTCTTGAGGGATCTTCACTTTTGCCAAAATACAGACTGAGGATCTCATATGCCTTGCCGCGTTGATAGAGATCCTGCATGGCGTTATTTTTATCACCTTCCAACAATTGCTTCAACACTAATATTTCAGCTGGCTTAAGTTCTTTTTCCAAATAGTATTTCTTATTCCTGTTTTCTTCATTTAGAAAAGGGATCAGCCCTGCCACCTGTGAAAAGAATGAATGAAATACCTGGATCGAAACTACAAAGATCAAATACTCTCCCCCTCCGGAAAGCTCTAAATCAATTGGTAATTGTTGGTCTGGATTATACAAAAGCATGGAGTGCTGGGTCGCAACAGTTCTGCTGTAATGAGGCCCAAAATGTAATGTGCCCTCACCTTTGATACAAAAATGTATTTGGATGAAGTCTTGATGTACATCTTTGTTATAGGTTATGGGCTCGTTTGCCTTACTTTTCAGAGCAGTAATTTCAAACCCATTTTGAACCGGATAAGTTGTTCTCATTTCATCGTTATTTTTTGTACCAATCAAAACTTACTTTTGCAGTTGATCTGCAAGCGATTAAGGCTCAAATATACTATTTACAGGGATATCTTCTTAGATTATTAGATCAATTACGGATAGCGATACTAATATTTCTTTGAGCGTTATTTTTTATACATTGGCCACTGTACTTTTGTCCGCATTCAGGTATGGGAAGAGGTACAGTCATCCGACTATTCATTTCAGTTATTTGCATTACATCCGCCTTTATTATCCAGGCACAGGAGTCTGTACGCGATTCTTCCAAGGTTATTATAACAGAAACCCTCGATGAGGTCATTCTAACAGCTACGCGAACCGAAAGGCAATTGTCTTCCTTACCGCTTCCTGCCCAGATCATAAACCAGAATGATATCAAGAACACCAACACCCTTCGTTTAAGTGATATCCTGAACGAACAAACGGGGTTGATAACCGTTTCTGATTTTGGCAGTGCAGAAGGGATTCAATTACAAGGCCTGGATGCACAGTACACGCTGATCCTGGTCAATGGGGTTCCATTAATAGGTCGTTCCGCGGGCACCCTGGATCTTAAACGAATTGCCCTTGGGAATATCAAACAGATCGAGATCGTTAAGGGTGCATCTTCCAGTTTATATGGGAGTGACGCGCTTGGAGGGGTGATCAACATTATAACGGAAACTCCTAAGGAAGGCCTGGAGGGATCGGTTACACATAGGTCGTCTTCCTTTGATATCCATGACAGCAATATTATTGTGGCTTCCAAAAAAAATGGTTTGGGGATATCCTTGTTTATCAATAGATATGAAAATGGGGGTTTTGACCTGACCGGAGAAGATGGGTTGAATTCGTTAGACCCATATTCCAATTGGACCCTGAATCCAAGTATCACATACGATTTTTCGAAAGAGACGAAACTCTATCTATCAGGACGTTTTTTCGCACAACAACAAGAGCTCACTATTCTGGAGAACCAAGGCGAAGCGAATATTGATGAGTGGAATGTACACATGCGATTGAATCATACCTTCAATGACTCCTGGCAAGGAATTTTGGAGGGGTATGCTTCCCGTTATCGTGCAGATGAATTCCTCGAAACGACTAATGGTGATCCTATTGGGGCCAGTGATTTTGATCAGCGGTTACTACGTCCTGAGATGCGGGTGATCTATAATGGCATAAAAAAATGGACTTGGATCGGTGGTGCTGGAATGAGCCATGAATCTTTGGAGCGAAGTGATTTCTCTGAAACACCGATTTTTAATTCACCTTATATCTTTTCTCAAATTGATGGTTACATCACTGACAAACTCAATTTAATTCTTGGCGCAAGATTCGATGCGCATAATGAGTACCGCTCGCAGTTTAGTCCGAAGCTCGCTGTACGATATGATATGGGTAAAACATTTGCTTTGAAAGCATCAATCGGTTATGGTTTTAAAGTTCCCGACTTCAGGCAATTGTATTTTAATTTCTCGAATAGCAGTATTGGATATACAGTTTTGGGGTATAATGCAGCCTTAGATGAATTGAATGAATTGGAAGCGCAGGGGCAGATCGCTAATACCGTAATCT
>JAHHLF010000140.1 GCA_018679315.1 Bacteroidia bacterium
TAGATAACCTACGGCATTAAATACCATGGTATTGCCATTAGGAGAGGTCACTGCATGCCGGATCACTTGCGGCGTAAATTGATCGCTCTCTATTTTATTATTGAAATGTACCGTTTCGGCCAGGTCAATTTTTACATTGGCTGTAAAGGGGATATTGGTCTGCTCCAGGGTGTTCGTATTGATCTTATGGATCTTACCCCCGCTCCAGATCACGATATCTTCATTATTTGGTAACCAGCTAAAATTCGGATAGACACCAAAAATGGCCCAGGCTTCCTGTTGGTCTTTATTGAGTCCGTCGTAAACCGGCCACTCCTCTTCGGTTTCCAGGTCATGAATAAAGAGAACTGTTTTTGTTCGCACTCTTTTAATAAAGGCAAGCTTCTTTCCGTCTCTTGAAAGCGTTGGGCGGGCCGCACCTCCGGGTCCGCCTGTTACCGTCTCAGTCTTCCCTTCTTTAAAATCGTACCGTTTGATCACATAGATCTGACTGTTAGGATCCTTGTTGTATTGAAAGTAGCCTCCTGGGTATACATCTTCACTGTAATACAGATACCGGCCATCGGGTGAAACAAAAGGCTCGTTCACATCCTGTTGATCGTTCTTACGCTTGGTTAGCTGCAAGCCTGAACCTCCGGAAATATGGTATTGCCACATTTCCCCGGCCCCTAAGCTACGTTGGGAAGTAAAATGTTTTCGGCCGATCAGGTATTGTCCATCAGCACTCCATACTGCATTGTTCAGGAGTCGGAATTTTTCTTTGGACACTTGCTTGGCATCACTGCCATCGGCATTCATGATCCAGATATTATCTCCGCCCCCCGCATCAGAAGTAAAGGAGATCTTCTTTCCGTCCGGACTAAAGCGCGGTTGTACTTCAAAAGGAATTCCGGTGCGTAATGCCTTGGCTGTTCCTCCTGTGATCGGGATGGTATAAATATCGCCCAGAAGGTCAAAGACAATAGTCTGTCCGTCCGGACTCACATCTAAGTTCATCCAGGTACCTTCATCAGTGGTAAAACTGTGAGGTGTATACTTAAAAGATTCCCCCGGAGCGGCTACTTTCCACTCTTTAGAATCTTCTTTTTCATCTTTTTTCTTTTTGCGTTGGGAGGTTGCTGGAAGGCTAATACAAACTGCGAAAAGCAGGGCGAAGAAATATCTGTACATAGTCGTTGATTTAATGTAACTAATGTACACAATTTGAGGGGAAACATAAGGGGTATGCTACGCCTTCAAAATACTCCTTGAGATCACGATCTTCTGGATCTCTGAAGTTCCCTCATAGATCTGGGTGATCTTTGCATCGCGCATCATACGTTCTACGTGATAATCCTTTACAAATCCATTCCCACCGTGTATCTGAACGGCTTCGACCGATGCCCACATAGCTACTTCAGAAGCATACAGCTTGGCCATGGCACTGGAAAGGTCGTAATTGTGGCCCTGGTCTTTGTCCCATGCCGCTCTGTATACAAGATTTCGGGCCGCTTCGATACGTGTATGCATATCGGCAAGCTTAAAAGCGATCGCCTGGTGGTTTTTGATCTCTGTTCCGAATGCCTTCCGCTCCATGGAATATTTCTTACTCAATTCATAGGCTCCTGCTGCAATTCCCAAAGCTTGGGCAGCAATGCCAATACGTCCGCCCGAAAGCGTTTTCATGGCGAATTTGAACCCGAACCCGTCTTCTCCAACACGATTCTCTTTGGGGACTTTCACATCGTTGAAATTCAGAGAGTGGGTATCACTGGATCGAATGCCCAATTTATTTTCCTTAGGTCCTATCTCGAATCCTTCCATCCCTTTTTCCACGATCAGGCAGTTGATGCCTTTATGACCTTTATCTGCATCTGTTTGAGCAATGACCAGGTAGGTTGAAGCAGTCCCTCCATTAGTGATCCAGTTCTTGGTCCCGTTCAGAACATAGTGATCTCCCTTATCTATTGCCGTGGTTTTCTGAGAGGTAGCATCACTCCCGGCTTCAGGCTCTGAGAGGCAAAAGGCGCCGATTTTTTCCCCTTTGGCCAGTGGGAGGAGGTATTTCTGTTTTTGTTCTTCTGAGCCAAATGCTTCCAGGCCCCAGCATACTAGTGAATTATTCACCGAGACAATTACGGAAGCAGAGGCATCTATTTTCGACAATTCTTCCATGACCAATACGTACGACATTGTGTCCATACCACTACCGCCATACTTTGGGTCTGTCATCATTCCCATAAACCCCAATTCTCCCATTTTCCTGACGTGCTCAGTCGGAAATTGCTGGGCATCATCACGCTCAATCACATCGGGTAGTAATTCTTGTTGTGCAAAATCACGCGCGGCCTGGCGTATCATTTCATGCTCTTCTGATAAGGTAAAATTCATTGGAAATGGATTCAAGAATTGCTGCTGCAAATATACATGTAAGAAGCGATTTTTGGTTAAGAGAACGCCCGTAATTCGTCAAGAGACACCTCATTATTTTCTTAAAAATTTAGATTGATATGATCAGGTTCGCAATTTTGAATATCTTTAAGCGGTTCGATTAAGAACTTGAACCAATCAATACCAGACAGGGTACGCTGCTAAGCGGCTCAAGTAAAACCAATCTATATGGAAACCATTATTATCATCGTCTTCCTCCTCGGGTATCTGTTCATAACCCTGGAGCATAATCTTAAAATAGACAAACTTATTCCTGCCTTGGCCATGATGGCCATTTTATGGGCGATCATAGCCCTCGTACATCTTCCGGTATTTGAGGTAGATGCCGTTGAAAAAGCTCTTAAACCGGAGCATTTAGATGATATCCTATTGCACCATTTGGGCAAGACGGCTGAGATACTGGTATTCTTACTCGGGGCGATGACGATCGTTGAGATTATAGATTACTTTGATGGATTCGCAACGATCAAGGGATACATCCGCACTACACGTAAAGGGAAACTTCTTTGGTTATTTTCCATATTAGCTTTTATCCTCTCTGCGATCATTGACAACCTTACAGCAACTATAGTTCTTGTTACGATCCTCCAAAAAGTTATCAAAGACCGCCAAACCCGACTCTGGTTTGCCGGGATGATCGTCATTAATGCCAATGCCGGGGGAGCCTGGTCGCCTATTGGCGATGTGACTACGACTATGTTGTGGATCGCTGATAAAGTATCCGCATCTCAGCTGGTAATTAACGTATTGCTTCCTTCAATTGTATGTATGGTAGTGCCTACCTTGATCGCTCAACGATTCAAGGCATTCAAGGGACATATAGAGACTGATATAGAAGATCTGGAAAAATCAAAATCCAGTTATGGTGCCACGATGTTGTATTTAGGGCTGGGGTCTATAGTTTTTGTCCCATTTTTTAAGACCATCACGCACTTACCGCCTTATGTAGGAATGATGCTTTCTTTGGCCGTTGTGGCAGGTTTTGCTGAGATCTATAGTAATGCCAAATTCACGATCACTACTGTAAGTGGCGAAAGTGATGAAGCTTCACATCACAGTCCGGTTCACAAGGCTTTATCGGCTATTGAACTTCCTAGTATCCTATTCTTCCTGGGTATCTTAATGGCAGTGGCGGCATTGGAATCCCTTGGTTATCTATTTACTTATGCCGAAGCAATGAATACAGCCATTCCAAATACGGATTATGTGGTTATGCTGCTAGGGGTAGGTTCGGCTATTATTGATAATGTTCCGCTTGTAGCAGCTAGTATGGGGATGTTTTCCGAAACCATGGACGATCCACTTTGGCATTTCATAGCATATTCGGCCGGAACAGGGGGTAGCATGCTCATCATTGGATCTGCTGCCGGTGTAGTAGCTATGGGTATGGAAAAGATAGATTTCTTCTGGTATATGCGCAAGATCTCAGGTCTGGCATTCGCCGGTTTTATTGCCGGAGCTGTCGTTTTTATCCTCATGCGAGATTTTGTTTTATAGAGCATACTTTTATCGATAAAATACCGTTATTAAGGCAACTTAATTAGGGAAAGCATATGCTATTATTTCAAGACCTGACCACAGACAC
>JAHHLF010000014.1 GCA_018679315.1 Bacteroidia bacterium
CTGGCTGCCCCAGATTCTATTGGTAGATCATGAGCTGACCATGCCACGTATCCCCCGTTTAGCAATTTACTATTTGTAAATCCATTAGCGTACAATAGGCACCAGAGTCTCGCTGCTTCTGCATTTCAACGGCCTACATAAAGTTGCAGGGTATCTGTGTTCTTAATTCCCTTTGATCCTAAGGTAGCGGCCAATTGTTCGGGCAAGGCTCGCATGCCGGGAATCGGGTGTTCTGGATCTGCCAGTTCGACTCTTGATAGAGAAAGCGCTCCGGGGATATGCCCTTCTCTGTAATCTTCTATTGGACGCAGATCAATGAACTTGATAGTGGGGCGTGATTGGATCTTCGATACAATTTCGGCCTCAACGAGTTGTGCAGACTTCCATTGGTCAATATGATCAACCGTATTCTTTTCCGTCTCTTTACATCCCGCGAAAAACAATAACAGCAACAGTATATTTATCCTTTTATTCCAGTTCATACCAATCAATAAATTGCAAATTGCCTCGTCTACCTTTTTTTTGTGGAGGGTAATTGGTGACGAGATAGTTGATGATAATGTCTTCATTCTTACCTAGATCCCAAAGATTCTGAGTTTCCTGCATCCATTTTATAGTGGTTCGCCAGCGCTCTTCATTCATCCGGTTTTGAGTAACTAATAAGGCAGAGTGACAATTAGTACAATTATTGACTACTGTCATCAAGCCATCTGCATCCTTCAATCCTGTTCTGACATGAATGCCATTTTCTATTTTGTCAAAATCGTCTTCTTCTGGTGTTATCGTTACATAGGTAGCAGGTTCTTCTTTTTTAAAGAGTGAAAGCTCCGGATCGATCATTATATAGAACACAACAGCACCCATCAGAAAGAAAATGACCATTATGCCATTTACCAATCGCGATACCTGTTGTAGCTGCTCTTTAAATTGATCCTTCTCCGACATTCTAACTAACTTTTACAGCAATGCGGTGACTGGCATTATTAAGGTAGCCTTTTGGATTCCAGCCAGGAAGGACCATAGGTTGACTCTCACCATTGCTATCAGTAGCCCTGGCCCAAATTTCATAATAGCCTTTCTCCGGAAATTTCATCGATGCACTGAATCGCTGCCATGCGAGTCGGTTTGGTGGCGCATCCAATTGGCATTCCTGCCAGGTGGCTCCAAAATCTATCGAATAGGAGACCGAGCGAACATTTAACTCGCCTGCCCAGGCATGCCCTCTAATTTCCAGGGTTTTATTTTGTGAGATCATAGCGCCCGTCTTTGGATAGGTGATCAGGGATTTAACCGGCATAGATTCTATGATGCACATATCTTCATCCTTCACCTTCTCCCCAGGGGCTACCGGACTGCAGGGAACCCTATATGACGTACCCCCCATTTTAGGTCCGTCATGAACTTTATTTCGTACACTGATCCGATTTACCCATTTTCCTGAAACGGAGGCAGGCCATCCGCCTGCTACTAATCGCAATGGATGACCGTGTGCGAGGGGAATATCTTCTCCATTCATGGCATAGGCCAGTAAGGTTTCATCTTGTAACGCTTTTGCCATTGGTGCACCTCGTGAAATGGGTTCCTTCTCCGGATCCCGGCTAAGATGCAGATCGGCAGCGTGATACCCGACATACTTGGCATCGTTTTTAATACCCACGTCCTCCAGGACATCTTTTAATCGCACGCCCGTCCATTGTGCACAGGATACGGCACCAATAGTCCATTGGTTTCCTTTGGCCGGCGGGTCGAACTCACTCCGTCCATTGCCACCGCATTCCAATGTTAATTGATAGGTGTAAGAGGGGAATTTATTCTTGAGTTCAGCCAGTGTATAGGTTTTAGGCGAGATCACGGATTCCCCGTCAATGGTAAGTGTCCATTTCTCGACATCAATATTTTCAGGAATAAGTCCATTATTCCGAATAAACATGAACCTATTCGGCGTCACATCATCATCTAATAAGTGAGCGGCCGCTTCAATATTCCACGGTTTGTCATTTAATACCTGCATTCCCTTATCCTTTTTAAAAAGGGTAAATGGATCAGGGTCCTGAAGTCCCAATGGAGTATATCCCTCAGGGAGTAAATGACTATAAATAACCGGAATCCCGAGTCCGGCCATACCTGCCAGGCTGGTGTTTTTTACAAAATCTCTTCGTTTCATGAATTGCAATTCAATTCTTCTAAATTAGCCATAAATTCCGTGGCGATCGTGTAACTTAAGTTACGTATCGATCACTTTTTCAATACTACCTTTATAGACACTAATTATCACAGCATCATGAAATCACACCATCAAGTTCTCATTATTGGAGGCGGCACCGCCGGTATCATGGTGGCCGCTCAGCTCAAAAGAAAAGACAAACACCTCGACATTGCTGTCCTTGAACCTGCAGAAACTCATTACTATCAACCTGCATGGACACTTGTTGGAGCAGGAACCTATAATTACGAAAAGACTGCCAAACCCATGGCAGATCTAATTCCTAAAGGCGTTACATGGATAAAGGATTATGCCACAGGGTTTGAGCCGACTCAAAATTCTGTAACCACAAAGAATTCAGGTATAGTCACTTATGATTACCTCGTAGTAGCTCCAGGACTGGTTATGGAACCTACTATGATAGAAGGTCTGCCGGAAGCGCTTGATAAGGGGGTGGTCTGCAGCAATTACACAGATCCGGAACATACATGGGATGTCCTAAAGAATTTTAGCGGAGGTAATGCCTTATTTACACAGCCAGCAACTCCAATCAAATGCGGAGGGGCACCTCAGAAAATCGCTTATTTAGCAGCTGATTATTTTCGGAAGAAAGGTATTAATAAGAATACCAATGTAATTTTTGCAACCCCGGGAACTGTGATCTTTGGGGTCCCGGAGATCAAGGCCACTTTGGAAAAAGTACTGCACAGGTATGGGATGCATTTTAAACCCTTCCATGCGCCCTTCAAGATCGATGCTGAAAAGCAGATCGCATACTTCAATTATAAAGGGGATAAACCCCTGGAAATTAGCGAAGGAAATCATTTGGGAATGACGGATGAAGGCAATAATGTGGTCAGTATTCCTTTTGACATGCTTCACTTAGCACCTCCACAGGCTGCGCCTAGATTCATTCGTGATTCTGACTTAGTGAACGATGCCGGTTGGCTGGATGTTGACCATTTTTCTCTGCAGCATAATACATATAAAAACATATTTGGGCTTGGAGATGTTGCGGCCTTACCTACTGGTAAAACAGGGGCTGCCATTAGAAAGCAAGTTCCTGTTGTTGTGGATAATGTCGCCAAGCAAATAAGTCAGAAGGAGGCAGATAACCATTCATATGATGGGTATTCGTCTTGCCCGCTTGTAACGGGATATGGGAAAATGGTCCTGGCAGAATTTGACTATGACAATAAATTTACCCCGGATCCCAAATTGAAAAATATGCTTGTTTTTGATAGCTCTAAAGAAAGTTGGCGTCTGTGGATGCTAAAGAAATATGGACTACCCTATTTATATTGGAAAAAGATGATGAAAGGGAAAGATGTTTGATGATGTTGTGATCTAAAAACGAAGCATTTAGTAGATACCCAATATGTTCGTTTTTCAGGAAGGCACTCCATTTGGGGTGCCTTTTTTGCTAACCTAAGAAATGGTACATTTAGTGAACAAGAGGCAATTGAAATGGTCGTACATCACTTTGAAAATGAGAATTCCCTTTTGAACAAGTTCCTGGCAGAAATGCGTGACGTTCAGGTTCAGAAGGATCCCATGCGCTTTCGAAGGAATATAGAACGTATAGGGGAAATTTTGTCTTATGAATTAAGCAAATCCCTGGACTACAATGTTACTGCTGTGAAAACTCCTTTTGGCACAAAGGAAATGGCCTTACCCGAAAATAATTTGGTCTTATGTTCTGTGTTACGAGCCGGTCTCCCTTTACATCAAGGCTTATTAAATTATTTTGACCAGGCAGAGAATGCTTTTATTTCTGCATATCGGCATCATCCCGAGGCTCGGGATGAATTTGAAGTTATTGTGAAATATTTTGCAGCGCCCAAGTTGGATGGAAAGGTTTTGGTCTTGACAGATCCGATGCTGGCAACGGGAAGGACATTGGAAAATGTGCTGGATGCACTCAAGTCCCATGGTAGCCCCAAACAGATCCATATAATCTCTGTTATAGGGAGCCAGGATGGTGTGAACTATATAAAAAACGTATTTCCTAAAAACACTCACTTATGGATTGCAGCCATTGATGCCGAGCTTACATCCCGCGGTTACATAGTACCTGGATTAGGAGATGCAGGTGACCTGGCGTTCGGGGAAAAACTGTGAGTCCTTAATCAACTCCTAATCTCTTATAACTTTTCATAACTATTCCTGTAAGGTTTTTGGTGAAAAACCTACTTTTATAGCGGAATTATATTTTGATATTTATACTATGTCCGAACAAATTGAGCGTATAAAAACTTTGATCCTAGGTTCTGGTCCTGCCGGTTATACAGCTGCTATTTACGCAGCTCGTGCGGATCTGAAACCGGTTGTATATACCGGTATGGAGCCAGGCGGTCAACTTACTACTACAACAGAAGTAGATAATTTTCCTGGATACCCGAATGGCATTGATGGCCCTACCATGATGGTGGAACTTCAACAACAAGCTGAAAGATTTGGCACGGAAGTTCGAATAGGTATGGCCACTGCAGTAGATTTCAGTGATGAAAAAGGTGGAATTCACAAAGTGACCATTGATGATAGCAAGGTCGTGGAAGCAGAGACAGTGATCATTTCCACAGGAGCAACGGCCAAGTATTTAAATATTCCTAGTGAGCAACGGCTGAGGGGTGGAGGTGTATCGGCATGTGCTGTCTGTGATGGGTTTTTCTATAAAGGACAGGACGTAGCCATCGTTGGCGGTGGAGACACTGCCGCAGAAGAGGCCTCTTACCTGGCTAATATTTGTACTAAGGTGACTATGTTGATCCGTAAAGATTATATGAGGGCTTCAAAGGCTATGCAGCACCGTGTCGAAAAGTTACCAAACGTTGAAATTCGCTTTAATACCGAAGTGGATGAGATCCTGGGCGATCAGGTCGTAGAGGGATTGCGTATGGTAAACAACCAAACGGGGGAGAAGGAAGAGATCAAGATCACCGGCTTTTTTGTGGCCATAGGTCACACACCAAATACAGGTATTTTCAAAGGACAATTAGAAATGGATGATACAGGGTATATCATCACCCCGGGGAAATCTACAAAGACGAATAAGCCGGGCGTCTTTGCCAGCGGAGATGTACAGGATAAGGAATACAGGCAAGCAGTTACTGCGGCGGGGACCGGCTGTATGGCCGCCCTGGATGCAGAACGCTATCTGGCTACTGTTGAAGTAGCAGAAACTACATAAAAAAATCCCGGCGAAGAGCCGGGATCATTTCTTATGTATTTTTAAAATTTAATCAATCCGTAAATAATTTTCGGAAAAAGTACGGTTACCATCCTCATCAGAACTTATCTGACTATAAGTTTCATTCGTTAATACTAGTTCAAAAGTAAATTGTCGAATCGTATCTAAAGCTCTCATCATACCTATATCACCATATTCTATGGTTTCCCTTAATTCGTTTTCTGTTATTGAATAGGTGCCATAGCCAAACCTCCCAACAACGTCATTACCATCGGGGTCCTTGGTATCGCTAGAAGTGGTACGAGACCACATAATCTTACCATTATAGTACATTTTTACCTGTCTGTAACCTTTTGCGAGAGGTACTGTATCAATAATTTTTTCCCCATCGTAATTATAGAAGCTTTGAAGTTCCCATGTGCCTTCAATAGTATGCATAGTTGGTGGTTTTTCATTACTCCAGCTGATGATTATAACAAATCCGAGGAGTAAAACCGCCGGTATGATTAATTTTTTCATAGGGATCTTTTTTAGTGTTCTGATTAAATGTTTTTTTTAAGATACTAAAATTTTCTTAAAATTTGATTTTCTATATTGTTATCTGTTACGAATTAAGATATTGAAACCCTTTTCCCAAAAAAAACCTCCCGGAAATTCAGGAGGTTTTTAGCTGGGTTGTTGATCTATAAAGACAATTAATTTTTGTATACGCTTCCAGACACCGATTTTTTAGTTTTAACATTAGCCTCGCCGGTATAGGAGATATCTGCGCCGGAACTGGCTTCTGCCGTCAGGTTTTCGGAAACATTGATTTTAATATCTGCGCCGCTACTTGCATCGGCAACACATGTTTTAACTTCAAATTCACGCGCTTTAATGTCTGATCCGCTGCTTGCTTCTACATAGAAAAGATTTGCGTTTCCACTGATCTTAATATCTGCACCGCTGCTGCAATCCGCATCTACTTCATCTGCTTCCAACATTACCTGGAGATCTGAACCACTACTTGCGCTCAACTCAATTTTATCTGTCTCGATGGTTGTTTTTGTGATCAAGTCTGCACCACTTGATGTGTGAAGACCAGTAACCTGAGGCAAGGACACATAGATCTTCTTAGTAGCGCGACCGATGTTTTCATAGGTATGAATACGCAGTCGCCCGTCTTTTATATCCGTTCCGATAAGATCGATGACGTTTTCATCTGCTTCTACCAGGATATCAAAATCATTGGCCTGAGTGACATAGACATCCAGTCCTTCCTGGGCGCTGATCACTGAAAATTCCTCTGATACTTCTCTTTGGTCTTCAGCGATCTCTCCATTGCCTTTCTTTCCATCTCCAAAGCTCATGTCAAATGCGCATGATGAGACGAATAATGCGAGTGATAATCCGATAATAATACGTGCTAAAGTGGTCATGATTGTTTTCTTTTTTTCGTTGTTAATTGATGTGATGCTTATATTAATGACTGTTCGTTTTTTGATGATGTTAGGTCAAATGTCCGTTTCTTGTTTCTTCTTTTAAATATAATCGTACTCAATTGTCAATTTTACTGACTGAATTGTTTCTGTTAATCTTTCTTGATCTGCACACCGTCCTCATCGATCTTCATAATTACGCCATCATCGGTATCGCGTATGTCAATATCGATCCCGTCTTTGTCAATGATGATGTGACCTTCAGAATCTTCCTCCTCCGGGCAGTCCTGGCAAAGTAATTTGCCATCTTCACCCATAAGCCAGGAATATTGTACCATTCGGCGCCTGTATACATCAGCATCATATCGGGTTGTGCGACCAATATACCCACGCGCATTGTCATTAAAAGTAACTAGGGTACCAGCAGGCACATAGACCGTCAGCCGTACTTCCTGATCTCTAATCTTGTTTTCCATGGCTGTTGTAAGATGGTCATTTAGGCGCAGTCCGGTACTATCTGCTTCATAGCTGTAATTAATCTTAGAGGCCCGATTCCGGGCATCTGCAAAAGAAACCCCATTGGCGTCTTTTCGAATTCGAATACGGGAGATAGAATCTTCAGATTTTTTAATGTCTACGCGAATGTCATCAGAGTAGAGAAGTTTATCTCCGGCTTCGTCATAGACCACGCTAATACCATTTACGCCATTGAATCTGATATTATCATAATCTTCATACAATTCATTGGAGACCAACTTTATATTTAAAGAATCCATGCTTTGAGGTAGGGCCAGATTCTCCATGAGCGTATCACTTCCGCTATAGGCATGAGCTGCCGCTTGTTTTACTCCAAGAACAGTTAATCCGATAATTGATAAGAACCATAATCCCAATAGTGAAAATTTGGCGATTGCACCCATGGATTTCAAGTTGTTTACCAAGATCTTTAATCCAAGGTAAAGCAAGAAAAAGAATGGAATTCCAACTGCCAATAAAGTAAGCAGTGAGACCAGCCAAACAGGCGCATCTGTGTAATTGATCAATTCATAGAAATCAAAACCGGGTATATGGATTATATCTACGATGCCCACAGTGAACAGTCCGATGAACAAACCGATCAAAGTTGCTGCACCGATAATGATCAGCAGGATGCCTACGAATTTTCCAACAACCTTTAATAAAAACATGATTATGTCTCCAAGTGTTTCAAAGAAAGACGTAGTGCCGCTTTTTACTTTATTGCCCACTTTCTCGTAATCGACACTTTTTACTTTATCAGCAACATCGTCAAAGCCTTCTTTAACTTTGCGTTCTATATTGCTGATATTCACGGGCTTTCCCGTCATATCCAGTTTTTGTGCTGTGGTTGCTGCCTCTGGTACGAGTATCCATAGTAGGATATAAGCGATCAAACCGAAACCGGTAAATAGGGCCAGGATAATAAATATCAATCGGATCCAAAGGGCATCAAAGCCTAGATAATGTTCCAGACCGGCACATACACCGCCTATATATTTGTTATCGATATCACGGTAGAGTTTTTTTACCCTGCCGGAAGGGGCGGGCCCGTCGGTTGTTTTATCTTCAAAGAGGTCGTCATCGACCATATAATCCTCAGGTTGCCCCATGATCGTTATCACTTCTTCTACTTCCTTCAGTGTGACCACCTGACGATCGCTTTCCATTTTCTCCTGGAAAAGCTCGGCGATACGGGCCTCGATGTCGGCAATGATCTCTTCACTGCCCATCGTTCCGGCGAAAGACCGTTTTATGGCCTCCAGGTAGCGCTGCAATTTTTGAAATGCCTTTTCATCGATATGAAACAGGACATTAGCTAGATTTATATTTACAGTTTTATTCATTGCTCGTTATTTTTTAGCATTGGTAACCAAATTCACTGCACTCTGTAAATTATCCCAGGTGCCATCCAATTCTTTGAGGAAAAGCTTGCCGGTTTCTGTGAGTGCATAATATTTTCTTGGCGGACCTGAGGTGGATTCTTCCCACCGGTAATTCAAAAGCCCGGCATTTTTCAATCTTGTCAGCAAGGGGTAAATTGTGCCCTCTACGACAAGCATCTTAGCATCTTT
This sequence comes from Bacteroidia bacterium, assembly GCA_018679315.1. Taxonomy (GTDB): domain Bacteria; phylum Bacteroidota; class Bacteroidia; order Flavobacteriales; family Flavobacteriaceae; genus HDS-28. The sequence continues at coordinate 8,902 of JAHHLF010000014.1, forward strand.
TAAGGCGCCGAGTATTTCGGAGGCATACTTGTCTTTCCCTTTAAGGATAGAAAGGATGCAGTACTCCAGTACTCCCTTGCGCATTTGTGCTTTTGTGTTTTCTATATTCATAATTCGCTTATTCTAATTAAACCGGTCAGATGCTACAATGACCGACTGAGGGTTAACGGTTCGTTTTTTGATGATTCATGGTTTGCATGTATAAAGGTTATGTTTTGATTGATGATATTTTAATTAGTCAGATCTGTCCGCGAAACATGATCATAACTAAGTTCTCTCTTAACTTTCCATTTACCTTGCTCCAGGATCCACAGATGGGTGAAGCGTGCAATATCTCCTTTTTGGTATTCTCCGTTTCCATTCAGAAATTCAAATTCATGCATGCCGTGTTGAATAGCCCCATACAACACTCCGTTATTTTTTAAAGGATGTACTTCGAGACTTTTCGGAAATAAGATCCTTTTTGAAGGCTGAGATTGACCTGCCTCCCGGCCGGCACAATTTTCTCTGAATTGTTTCAAAAAAGTCTCACGACCTTCTGTGATCCCGCCTTTATCGTGATAGAATTCAAAATCTTCCGTGAACATGGCAGTCATTACTGCATCATCACATGTATTGAAAGCTGCGTGAAATAGGATGCTATCTTGCTGTTTAAGAACAAGATACAAGTCATCTGTAACAGCTAGTTGCGCATACAAAGTACCTGAGGTTGCAAGCAGAATCAATAGTATGTTTGCCAATGCTCTCATTATCTAATGAAGTTAATTGTGATGGGGTACTTATATACTTCACCATTACCCCCTTTTATGGTTGCCAGGATAGTGCATACGATGTCTAATGCTAATAACCCTAAGGCGAGAATACCTGCCAGGATCATAAAAACAACATGCGCTCCAAATCCTTTATGTCCGTGGTTGTATACAGATACATTGTGTTCATTTATTTCCAGTACATCTACAAAACCGACAAAATCAAATGCAAATACCAGGAAGAATACGCCGCTTATGATCGCGAGGATGATCCCATAAAGCAAAATGCTTATCTGAAAGTTTAAGGCTTGTTTCCCATTGTAATCTACAAAAGGTTTCTCGTTCTTATTTCCGAGCCAAAGTATCAAGGGTAGGAGGAAGTTTCCAAAAGGAATAAAGTACTTGCTCAGGGTAGACGCATGGATGATCCCCGATAGATTTCTTTCGTGTTTGGAAATTGTCTCTGTCATGGCATATTAGTTTCTTATGCAAATATATATCTAAAAGAAGGTATTATGCAAAACCTAGTACTAATATTTAACATAATATTAACAAATTAATATTCCGTAATAAATCCATATTTTTACAATAAACAATGTCGATATGTCCTCCAAAGCCCGCAAATTCAACGCCTTCACATTTTTTAAGTTGCCTGCTGCGTGGTGGGCAGGCGTTAGACTCCGGCATCTTGATTCGGAAAAAGCCGTGGTGACGGTTATACATTCCTGGCGAAATCAGAATCCGTTTAAATCTATGTATTGGGCCGTTCAGGGGATGGCTGCTGAATTAACTACGGGTGCTTTGTTCATAGATCAGATAAAGAAAAGTGGGCGTCAAATCTCCATGTTGGTGGCTAATAACAATGCAAACTTTAGCAAAAAAGCAACAGGGAAGATCACGTTTACTTGTACAGATGGCGGAAAGATCCAGGAAGCCATAGAACGCACTATTGAAACAGGGGAGGGGCAAACAATTTGGATGAAATCTGTTGGTATGAATGAAGAAGGTGTGGTCGTTTCTACCTTTAACTTTGAATGGACGATACGCCTCAAGAGGTAGACATTACTTTCTTTTCTGTAGCTGTAACAAAATACCCCTGTTTTAAACTAATGGGTAAACCTTAAAATTATTTTCATGAGCGCACACGATATAGATTACCAAATTTTCGGAGAGGAAATGCAGTATGTTGAGATAGAACTGGATCCGCAGGAAGCTGTTGTAGCAGAAGCCGGCAGTTTTATGATGATGGATACAGGCATTAAGATGGACACCATTTTTGGGGATGGGTCTAATCAAACCTCCGGCGTACTGGGAAAGATCTTTTCTGCGGGGAAACGCGTACTCACGGGTGAGAGTTTATTTATGACCGCCTTTCTAAATGTGGAAAGCGGCAAGAAGAAGGTGAGCTTTGCATCGCCTTATCCTGGAAAGATCGTCGCTATTGATCTTGAAAAATACGGTGGCAAATTTATTTGCCAGAAAGACGCATTTCTCTGTGCAGCTAAAGGCGTTTCTGTAGGGATCGAGTTCTCAAAGAGGCTGGGAAGAGGCCTTTTCGGAGGAGAGGGATTTATCATGCAAAAACTGGAAGGCGACGGCATGGCCTTCGTACATGCAGGCGGGACGTTGGCACGAAAAGAACTGGCAGCAGGTGAAGTCATGAAGGTAGATACCGGATGTATCGTTGGATTTACGCAGCAGGTGGATTATGATATTGAATTTGTAGGAGGAATAAAGAATACCGTATTTGGAGGAGAGGGCTTGTTTTTTGCTACCCTTAGAGGACCCGGTGCAGTATATGTTCAATCCCTTCCATTTAGTAGGTTAGCCGGAAAAGTTTGGGCTGCAGCGCCCAAAGGTGGAGGAAAAGACAGAGGTGAAGGAAGCATATTAGGTACCATTGGGGATATTCTCGATGGCGACAACCGATTATAAGCTAGTAATGTGTCCCTATCCAAGTCAGGGTACGTTCGATTGAACTTTTTATCGAATCTGTGGGTTGCCGAAAATGATTATTCATGATGCTAAAAATGAATACTCTGTTTTTTTTGGTCCGCAAATATCCGCTGAGGTTATAGTTGTTCCCTAAGGTTCCTGTTTTGGCAAAGACAAAGGGTCCGTCTTCTGCGCCATACCAGCTATCAATAGTTCCCGAAACTCCGCCTGCTGGAAAATAGCGGAATAACTGATCTTCCGAATTTTCCTCATATAATTTGTGAAGCAATCCGACGATCCATTTTGGAGTGAAGAGGTTATACCTGGATAGACCGGATCCGTCTACCCAACGTGGTGCATTGGGAAGATCTGCCAACAAATGCAGGACACTATCCTTGGCTGTAGAGAACGACAAAGTATCTGATACCATTTGCGATGACAGGATCATCAGCTGTTCTGCCAGAAAGTTATCACTGTCTACCATCATCTTAATACACAGGCTATCCCTGGAATATCCGGGAATGAGCTGCATTTCACCGGGATATGCCTCAGGTCTTACAATGACGTGCCTGTCTAATAAGGAAGCTAATATTGCCGCTGTGACTTTTGTCGTTTGAGTGAAGGGGATATGTATTGTATCTGAAAAATTTGCAGGAAGGGAAAATAAATTTCGATCTTCCAATCTTCCGGGTTTCCCGCGCTCAGGGAGAATGCTATCGTTAAAAATAGCAGGGGTAACCATAAGGCTGTCCTGCAATTCAAATTGAGCGATATTTCCATAAAGGGGCAAGACACTTCGCTCTGTGGAGAATCCAAATGGGAAATCTTCCCAGGCCCAACCGGGACCAAAATGCTCATCCTGGTAATTTCCTGAGTACCAAATGAGATTACGGAATTCGGACAAATAATTAAACAGCGTACTGTCTTGAAAAACCGGATGTAAAGCACTGGGATCCCCGGTACCTGAAAATATCAATGTATCTCCAAAAGAAGCGGCTCGCAGCGCAGGAACTTTCTCTGGTATGAGTTTTAGTGCCGAATAAAGGGTGGCTATTTTGGTATTACTGGCCGGTGTGAAGTACTTGGCCGCATTTTTAGAATACATAACTTGACCGCTCTCTGCATCAATAATATATGTACCGGTAAAATGATGATCATGCAGGGGAATTTGCAACTCATTATTGATGAACTTGCGAAGTTTTGCTGGTCGGACAGAGGCACAAGAACCTATTAATGAGGCAGTTATAAGTATAATACTCCAAGGTATCAGGCCGGAACGGACAAGTTTCATATGTTGATGCGCTTTGTCGAATAAAACATGAAATTATCTATTTTTTAACTATACTACTGATATTTTGTATACCTTTTTTTAGTTATTTTTATGGGGCAGTGTAACCTTAAACCAACAAAATATGTCAAGAGCTATGTTGGACTACACAAAGATGGTCCTCCAAAAAGTGAGTTTTGATATAAAGCTATTTCATAGGGAACTCAAGAAAGCTGTTGAACGCTTACTACCTTATGAGCTAGAGGAACTGAAACGCTGGCTGCTGAAATTCCTGGAAGATAAACCAGAGCTAAAACCCAGCTTAATTTATTTGAACATATAAAAAAAGCCACGGTGACCGTGGCTTTTTTAGTTTATGTATCCTTGCTTTGATCTAGGCCGAGCGTAACGGACTTACGATCTCCACATCTTCAAAAGCAATGGCTCCCTTTATCACACTGGTGATAACTTCATGAAGCGCATCGATGATTTGAATCTTTAGTTCATTCTTATGATAGATCAAGCTAACCTCTCTTGCCGGTGGAGGATTTTCGAAAGACTTTATGCGATTGCGTTGCGCATCCTTAACATGTAGGGAGTTGAGGTAGGGTAGAAGCGTCATACCCATACCTTCGTCTGATAGGCTAAGCAGCGTTTCAAAACTTCCACTGTATAGATCAAACCGTTCCCCACTTTTGAGTCGCTTTGTTTTACACAAATTGATCACACCATCCCGGAAACAATGACCATCTTCGAGGAGAAGCATGTCATTTATATCCAGATCTTCGCGTTGAAGTTTCAACTTATTTGTAAGTCGGTGACCTTCGGGTACATAGCCTACGAACGGTTCAAAATAAAGTGCACGTTCTTTAATGTATTCTACTTCCAGAGGTGTGGCGGCAATTCCTGCATCAATATTACCCTCCTGCAAGTTGCGGATCAAGGTCTCCGTAGGTTGCTCTCGTATTTCTAAATTCACTCGGGGGTATTTATTGACAAACGTCTTTAGGAACATTGGAAGTAAGGTAGGCATGACAGTTGGGATGATCCCAATTTTAAAATCACCACCAATAAATCCTTTTTCCTGAGCTACGATATCCTTGATCCTGTTGGCTTCGTTTATGATGTGCCGCGCCTGCTCAATAACCCGTTTACCCGCATCAGTAAGAGCAATGGGTTTCTTGGAGCGGTCAAAGATCAAGATGTCTAGCTCATCTTCCAATTTCTGGACTTGCATGCTCAAGGTGGGTTGGGTTACAAAACTTTTTTCAGCCGCCAGGGTGAAGTTTCGATATTCCGCAACTGCCATCACATATTGCAATTGAGTTATAGTCATAATTAATCGTTTTTCAGATAGCGATAAAGGGCACTATCATTTATTCTTATACAAACATAGAATAAATTTATGGAATAATAAAGAAATATTATAGCTATATAAGAAAAGTTTATGATATCCCCGGAATATCATTTATTACTTCTAGATCTATCAAGTTATTTACCTGATAGACAGATAAATATAACACAGGAATGGTCTATTTTTTATCCTTGGCAAAATCTATGGCAACCTCATTATCCTGGACGATAAGGCATAGCAGTCCGGCAATAAACAAAGATATTCCACCCAGTACCAGGGCGTAGATCGAGACATTGCCGAAAAAGTTTTTTAGTAAAAACCCGAGGATTCCGGCAGCTACTATCTGTGGGATCACGATAAAGAAATTAAAGACACCCATATAATAGCCCATTTTATCGGCCGGCAGGATACTTGAAAGCATGGCATAAGGCATCGAAAGAATACTCGCCCAGGCGATACCCACACCTATCATAGAGACTAACAACAGATTAGGATCTTGAACGAAGAAAATGGAAAGCAAGCCTATTCCACCACAGAACAACGCAAGGAGATGCGTTATCCTTCGGCTTAAGCGTTTGGCAACTACGGGAAGCAGGAAAGCAACTAGTGCGGCTACACCATTGTAAATGGCAAAGCAAATTCCTACCCAATCTGCCCCCTCATTATAAATCTCGGATGTCGGATCGGAAGTATTATATACATGGCTCGTTACCGCGGAAGTAGTATAGATCCACATAGCAAATAATGCAAACCAGGAGAAGAACTGTACAAAAGACAATTGTACCATTGTCTTGGGCATTTGAAATATACCCATAAAAGATTCTGCCAAGCCAGTGAACACACCTTTTGAGGCATTTTCTTCCCTCAGTTTTTCTATATCATCCGGCGGATACTCTTTTGTTTTGAGAACCGTCCACATGACAGCAAGGAAGTAAGCGATACCACCAAGATAAAAAGACCACCTGACAGAATCAGGGATACTTCCTTCGGCAGCAACATTAGAAACACCGAACCAATTCGTCAACATATAAGGGAGGGCAGAGGCAACAATTGCGCCAATACCTATAAAGAAACTTTGCATGGCAAACCCACTGGTGCGCTGTTCATTAGGAAGCATATCTCCAACAAAAGCCCGGAAAGGTTCCATGCTAATATTGATGGATGCATCCATAAGCCAGAGCATGATTACGGCCATCCACAGGGCTGTAGAATTGGGCATAGCAAATAATGCGAGCGTAGCCAGGATAGCTCCAACAGCAAAAAAAGGTCGCCTTCGACCCCATTTCTCATGCCAGGTGCGATCGCTGTAATAGCCTACTATAGGTTGAACCAATAAACCGGTAACCGGGGCTGCCAACCATAAAATAGGCAATTCATCTTTGGAGGCGCCGAGGGTTTCAAAAATCCGACTCACATTGGCATTCTGAAGGGCAAATCCAAATTGAATCCCCAAAAAGCCAAAACTCATATTCCAGATCTGCCAAAAACTTAGTCTTGGTTTGGCGGAGCCTAGCGATATTTGCGACATAGAACAGCTTGGTTTGGTAGTTATCGGCCTAAAATACAGATTTTTTGAGGACTGAAGGTATACTGCAGATTCATCGGACTTCAATCTAATTCCAACAGCATTTGAATATTACTTCTTTCATAAGGAGAGGTATATCCCTGAATTTCAATAAATCCCAATTTTTTATATAAAGAAATAGCGGGTTTTAATAGGGTATTACTTTCCAGGAAGAGACTTTTCGCTCCTAGCTCTTTTGCATTTTCAATAATGGCCATCCCTAATCGGTATCCAATACCTTTTCCTCGTGCTTCCGGTGCAACTCCCATTTTTGCCAACTCATAAGGATATTTTGGATGTTCTGATTTAATAAGCGCACATACACCAACCGGCCTGCCATTCCAAAGCGCAACAATGATATGACCTCCTTTGTCAAGAATGGTTTCCTCAGGATGGTCCAAAGATTCATGATCTTTATCTTCCATTTTAAAATATTGCCGTATCCAGGCCTCATTCAATTCCTTAAATACGTCTCGATATTCAGGTGTATATGGAACGAGTTGGATTTTCTCTTTTTTTTGATTCATCCGATCCTGATCCTAAATGTAAAGTATGTTAACTATTGTTGAAAAAGTGAATTAAAAGCTCTAATCCAGGGAATTCCATGTGCGTTCCAAAAGTTCCTTGGTAGCCTTAATACCCTCGGATTCGCTTAGTCGACTTCCTTCATATTCAATGCCTATGTAGCCTTCGTAGCCATGGTTCTTTACTAATTGAAGAAGACCGTTGTAGTCGATTATAGTTTCATTACCATCAATATCGAAATCATAAGATTTGGCACTTACGCCTTTGGCATAGGGCAGAAATTGGGCAACGCCTTCATAACTATCATAGACTTCTGTACAGCTGTTATTGCTGGTGCTTCCCCATTCTTTATTCAGGCACCAATTTCCAAAGTCGGGTAGTGTCCCCAGATATGGGTTATCTACTTCCTGTATAATATTTGTTATATAGCCGGCGTCAGACGACTGCAGTCCGTGATTTTCAATCAGTATATTGATACCTTCTTTTTCGCCATATTCCGCGAGTTTGCCCATGCCGTCTACTAAGGCTTCTCTAATATCCTCTTTACTGCCACTACCGAAAGCATTCACACGTATAGAATGGCAGCCAAGCAACTTGGCAGCGTGTACCCATTTGTAATGTTTTTCCACGGCACTTGTTCGTGCATCGGGGTTAGGATCGCCCAGATGCCCTTCGTCATCCACCATGATCAATAAGCTTTTAATCCCTTCAGCTGAGCAACGCCGACTTAAATCCTGCCAATAAGTTTCATCTGTGGCCTTCTCTTTGTAGAACCCATTTACATATTCTACAGCATTTATGTCATAGTTGTTCTTGGCGATAAAAGGAAAGTCGTCTGCTTTTACTTGCCCTTTTTCCAGCGCTCTATGTAGTGACCATTGGGCCAGCGATATCTTCAATGGGATTGATTTAGAAGCGCAACCAAATGGTATCAATCCGGCTGGTAGTACGAGTGCCCCTGCGGCCAGAGCAGACCTTTGCAGGAAGATCCGGCGAGAATTCATGTAGCCTCTACTTTATTACGTTTACTAACAATTTCTACCAGCCAATAGATCATTTGGCCTATTCCGTTGGCAAAGATGAATAGAAGGATCCAAACCAGAAGCAAATTATTGCCCCTCAAATTGGGGTTCTGAACGGCATGAACAATATAGAAGATCAAACTTCCCAGGGAGATGAGAATAACAAAGATGATAAAAAGGAAGAATGCCGTGATACCCCCCATCATGGCAATAGGATCGTCTTCATAATGATCTAAATTTCCATCGGGTGCATTACTAAAAATGGCGATCAGAAATAAGAAGTAACCAATAATAAAACCGAATAAAATAATAATAGGAGCAAGGGCGAAGAATGCCTGCCAGAATTTACTTTGTATCATGATCTAAGCTTTTCTTAAAGATACGCAATTCATAAAAAAGACCTCATGATTGATGAGGCCTTTTACAGTCTATTAATTTTATCTAGTCTATCCTAAAAGGGATAATCAGACATTGACTATTATTTATATGCGATCACTGCACTAGCAGGTCCATTTAAAGGCATCAACACCGTCTTTTTAAAACCTGCCTCTTTAGCCCAGCCTTCGAATTCAGCTCCTGTAAAATCAGCGCCCTCATGAGTTTCAATCAGCATATTCAATGACATCATGAGCCCAAAAGCGTTCAGTCGGCGTTCATCGTCTATGATGTTTTCAATTACGACAAGGGCTCCGCCATCAGGCAAGGAATCATAAGCCTTTTTTATTAATTTCTTACGGTCTTCAACTCCCCAGTCGTGAAGTAGATTGCCCATGGTAATTACATCAACCTTCGGAAAGTCGTCTATGAACATATCTCCGGCCACCGCTTTCACCCTTGGGGTAAAATCCATTCTTTCAATATTTTCCTGTGCTATCTTGGTTACCTCTGGCAAGTCAAATGATATGCAACTCATATGAGGTTGGTTGGTGGCCACTTGTGTTGCCAAATGCGCACCGGCACCACCTATATCACATAAGGTTTCATACTTGGAAAAATCAAATTCTTTAGAAAATTGGAAGAAATTGCCAACCTGAACACCACCCATGGCCTGAACAAATTCCCTCAGTTTATTTTCATCGCCTGAAATTTGACCAAAGAAAGGTTTATCTCCATCCTTGGCTTCGTTTTGAGGTTTACCTGACTTTAAGGCAACCTCAAGGTCATTCCAGAATGGATACAAGCGGTTATTGCTCATCTCCAGAATGCCACCCATATAGGTGGATTTATTTTTGTCAAGAAACAGGTCTGTGTCTTCGGCATTGGCATAGACAGCATCCCAACCAACTCCTTTTCGTGTTATAAAACCAAGTGCTACAAGCGAATCCAGAAAGTCCAGTGTGCTCCTTTCATGAAGTCCTAATTTTAATTTGAGTTTCCTGGCATCTGCGGGACCTCTCCCAAGACGGGTAAAAAGCCCAATATTAACAGCAGTCAGCATTATTTTGAGGCCCAGAAGCCCATTCCTACTTTCATGATCTTGTCCGGTGTGACCTTCTGGCGCACCCGAACTGGTGGTGTGGCAGTTGTTTCCATATCGATTTATTTTGGTTAAAATAGCTCCTTTAAGATACATCTTTTTTGCCTCAAATGGAAGTGGGTAAAAGGAATCTCATTAAGACTAATTTCTATATGTCTATTCTTCAGAATCTTCCATAGTTTCTTCCTCTTTGGCTTCTTCAAGCGCCATCATGGCCATGGCTAATTCGGACATGTTATAAAAAGCGTGTTCCTCAACGATCTTGTCGCCTGTGAATTGAACTGTAATGTGCACCGGGATCTCTAATTTTTGATTGTTTTCCGCAATGGTACCTTCCCATGTACCCCAGAAGTTTACCCATTTGTCTCCTTCATCATCGATCACCATTTCAAAAAATCGATCCTTTTCTTGAAACCCATATGCCGACATTGCCTCCAGGTTAGCTGCCAGAACTTTTGATACGTCTGTAACTGAGCTACTTTCAGTACTGTTGTGATAAAGCTTAGCAGTATCTGCATAATGGCCTTTCCAAGCATCCCAACGCCCCGCGTCATAATCGGCTAGTAACGCCTTGACGTGCTCTATTTCAGGGGATTCTGTGGTGTAGCGGGTCTCTGTTTTACATGACCACAGAAGAACTGCAGTCAGTAAGAATACTATTATTTTTCTCATTGTTTGAAGTTATCTAAAAGGATAACCCCCGGATGAAAGTGTCCGGGGGTTGTTATGAAGATTAGTTAGAAATATTGGGTGTGTAAGCCAGATCTGGCCGCATTGCCCCTGTAACTTGTTCTAATTTTGTTACATATTTCATTACTTCTGCAAATAAGGGTTTTGCCTCTTCCCCTAGTAATTTGTCATTGGCAGCTCCATTTACTTCATAGGAAACTGCATCTTTTGAGGCAATTGCCACCATATAGAAATCTCCCATAGTTCCAAATCCGCTTCTATAAACACGATAGCTGATTTTTGAGCCCTTATTTTGATAAAGCTCTTTAATAGCCAGCATTTTTTCCCTTAGCTTGCCTATTTTGGCAGGAGTGGAATGCAGGTAATAGAATTTTCTGTAATCCTCACCTTCAGGCGTCTGTGTGATTCCCTCTGGCATATAGGTCAGATCCTTATCCATCGTTATGACATAATCGCCGTGTGCTGTATAACATTTGTTCATATCAGCGAACATTTGATCGAAGGCTTCAGCGCCCATCTTCTCTCTTAATTCGCCCATACCTTCAAAAGTTATATCGGCTAAAGACTTAATTTTAGAAACGTACAGATAGCGAGAATCCATTGAACTGGTTGTGATCCAACCTGGCATGTCAACATTGTATTCTGCACATTTATCGGCCAGCATTTTTGCTGCCTTTTCATACTCGGCTACCATTGATGGCATTACTTTGTCTTCATGAACCCAATACATAGGATATTTGTCATCTTCCTGCGCGCTGAGTAGGAAAGGTACAACCATAAAGAGGGTTAAGAAGACACTACTAAATTTACATGTTCTCATAATGAATTTATTTATTGAATTTATATCCTAAATCTAGTGGTAGCAAGGCTGTTAAGGGTAAACCCAAACTGAACCCGATTATGCTACTTGCATTGGGAGAACTTTAAAATCTAATTAGGGGGAAATACAAATCGGGTCGAAAATTGAAAGAGGGAGTGAACAACCCGTAATAGATCAATTGAAAATACTGAATTTTTTCAAGATTTCAGATAGATTATGCCAAAAATTTAGCGCCTGGATCTTTGCTACTCCATGGCATCGGCCACTTCATCACTCATACCGGAAGAACGTTTCCTTAGTTCCTCAATTATCTTTGGGTGGTCTGTTTCCCGGCCCTGAGATAACTTATAAGCAGCATGAATTTCCTCGATCGCTATTCTAAAGCCCACAATACCCTTTACCTGGCGCGTGGTCTTAGAGCTCAGGTCTTTCAACTTAATGGGATCCTCTGAGTCTTTTTCATACCTGTCTACAAGTTTATGTAAAGATTCAAGTACATCCTCTTCTGCTAATATTTCCAGCCTGCCTCTGATATGAACAGCAATATAATTCCAGGTTGGTACTTCTTCCTCTATATACCAACTGGAAGAAATATAGGCATGGGGGCCATTAAAAATGGCCAACACTTCGGGTTGTGTTTCGAAAGTTCTCCATTGCGGATTAGCTTTAGCTATATGGCCGACAAGAATATCGTTGCCTTGCTCATCACTGTCTAATTCCAGAGGAATGTGGGTGGCCAGGGGATAAGGGCTTCCTTTTGATATTAAAATACCAAAAGCGTTGTCTTCGATAAATTTACGGACATCATCAAGATTACTATTTCGGTATTTTGGTGGGATATACATAAGATCAAAATGTGTGTTCTGAATTTTGGGGGGACAAGATAAAACTGTCTTCAAATTTATCAATTCAATCCAAGGAATTGACAACTGGGACATTATTATCGCATTAAATCATAGGATTAATGCACCTTTGAACCGGAATTATCAGCAAGCAACTTTTTGCTACATTTAATAGACTTTAATTAGTTGTATGAGAAATTTAGGAAGAAATATTGGCATAGGCTTGTTAGTCGGAATTGTTCTGATCCTGATTTTCACTGTGATCCAACTCTTTTCGAAAAATTCACTTGTGTTTGATAAGAACTATTTCGTCAATGCGGGGTATGCCATGCTATACGCTACCATACTTACGATCATTAACAGTATGTATTTTGACTATATCAATGTGAAAATTGATTGGAAAAAATACGCCTCATACCGTATAACAGTTGGTGCTATTGGCAGTATTATTCTCACCATGGTTGGCGTATTTCTAATCCGTATTGTCATTAATATATTTATTGAAGGCAAGAATTGGGAAACATTTATCGAAGGGGAAACCGCCATATATTATATCATAGCCCTATTCATCACGGTTGTGGTGTCAATTTTCTTCCATGCGCTTTATTTTTATAAGGCCTGGCAGGAAAAGAAGGTTAAAGAACATAAGATCATAGCAGGGACGGCTTCGGCTAAATTCGATGCCTTAAAAAATCAGCTTGACCCTCATTTTTTATTTAACAGTTTGAATGTACTTACCAGCTTAATAGATGAGGATCCTGAACAGGCTCAAAATTTCACTACAGCCCTATCCAAGGTTTATCGCTACGTGCTGGAACAAAAAAATAAGGACTTGGTAAGCGTAGATGAGGAGTTGCAGTTTGCGCGGACCTATGTCAAGTTGCTCAAAATGCGATTTGAGGACAGTATACAATTTGAAATGCCTGAAGCCAGTGGCTTCCCTGAGGGTAAGATCGTACCCTTGTCCTTGCAACTTCTTCTGGAAAATGCAGTCAAGCACAATGTAGTTTCATCACAACGCCCGCTTCACATCAAGGTTTTTGAGAAAGACGGAAAGCTGATCATTCAAAACAATGTCCAGGAAAAACAAGTAGTCAAAAAGAGTAGTGGTGTAGGATTGAGGAATATCCGTCAGCGTTACCAGATCTTGTCGAATAGAGAAGTTAACATCGATCAATCAGAAGGGCAATTCACGGTTAGTCTGCCCATATTAACGAAACAAATATCAGTCATGGAAACACAAGCGACATACATTAAAGACAAGCGTTATCAAAAAGCAAAAGAACGTGTAGAGGCCATTAAAGGGTTCTATGGCAACTTAACGGCATATCTTATCGTAATTCCTTTCCTGGTATGGTTAAATTTTAGGACAACAGATTTTCCCTGGGTTCTTTTTCCAATCATATTCTGGGGTCTGGGAGTCACAACCCATGGTTTAGAAGCTTTTGGTTACAACCCGCTTTGGGGAAAGCGCTGGGAGGAGCGAAAGATCCGGGAATTGATGGATAAAGATGAGCTGTAACTATCAAACTGTCAATTCGGTACGCGATTTTTACAACTGAGTAAATTTTACTTTATTTAAACAATTTACCTCACGAAATTTGGAGTATAAATAAATTCAAAGATCATGGAAGACTTTAAAAAAGAGAATAGGTATTTACGAGCTAAGGATCGAGTGGAAGAACTCAAAAAGTTCTATGGAAACATCACTTCTTATGTAGTGATCATCACCTTTCTGGCTGTTCTTAATTACTGGACGAATGAATGGGCATATATGTGGTTTCTTTGGGCTGCTTTTGGATGGGGAATTGGTATATTCTTCCATGCAATTCGCACCTTTAATCTTAATCCGTTTTTTGGCAGGGATTGGGAAGAACGAAAGATCCGGGAATTGATGAAAGATGAGGAAAAAAAGAACCGTTGGGAATAAACAACAACATCATGCAAATAGAAGAAAACGATAAATACAAACGTGCAAAGAGGCGAATAGAGCAATTAAAAGGCTTTTATATTCATCTACTGGTATACATCCTCGTCAATCTGTTTATTTTAATAAATATATACATCTCTACAGCTGAGGACAACGAGAGCTTTTGGCAATGGGAGCATTTCTTTGTATGCTTTGCCTGGGGTATTGGATTGACATTTCATGCGATCAATGTTTTTGGTATAAACCCATTCCTGGGGAAGGATTGGGAAAGTCGCCAGATAGAGAAGTATATGAGAGAAGATGAAGAAGAATCTAAAAAATACAAATAACAGCCATGGAACAAAGTCAAAAATTCATTGATGCAAAGAAGCGGGTGAAGGAGATAAAAGGATTCTACAATCATCTCACAGCTTATATAATTATTAACCTGGCGATAATAATCATACGTATCCCCGTGATTATATTTTTTATGGACAAACTCGGAGATAAGGCTGATAAGGGATTCTATGAATGGATAGATTTGAATATCCTCATCACTCCGTTGGTTTGGGGAATAGGTTTATTTATCCATTTTATTGCTGTTTTTGGCAAAAAATCCGGATTTATACGTAATTGGGAAGAACGAAAGATCCAGGAATTTTTGCAGGAGGAAGACGAGAGGAGTCGTAAAAACTGGCAGTAACTATTAAACGCTCACCACGCTATGAAAGCGATCATTATTGAAGATGAAAAACCCGCTGCAAGGCGATTAAGCCGACTCCTGGAGGGACACGACGTCCAGGTATTAGCTACACTTCATACAGTAGAAGAGTCCATTGAATGGTTTCAGAACAATGCGCATGAGGGTTTGATCTTTTTGGATATTCAATTGTCGGATGGATTGAGTTTTGAGATCTTCGAAATGATCGATCTGAAAAATCCGGTCATATTTACCACGGCATATGACGAATATGCTCTGCAAGCCTTCAAATTGAACAGCATTGATTATTTACTAAAACCTATTGACACAGATGATCTTTCCGCTGCATTAGATCAATATCGGAACCGTTCGATGGAAGACCAAAAGGTGTCACTGGATTTTGAAGACATAAAAAAATTATTGGTCAATCCGCTCGAAAGGGAATACAAAAAAAGATTTACGGCCAGGGTAGGGCAGCATATTAAAATTTTACACGCCTCTGATATCGAATGTTTTTTCAGTGAAAACAAAGGAACTTATGCAGCTACTTCTGAGGGAAGAAATTATTTGCTCGATACAACTTTAGAGCATTTGGAAAATGAATTATCTCCTCAAAAGTTTTTTCGTGTAAGTCGAAAATTTTATGTAAACTTTGACCACATTAAAGACATCATTTCTTATACCAATTCGCGACTCAAAATCAAATTAAATCGCTTTGATGCACACGAAATCATCGTGAGTAGGGAACGAGTCAAAGACTTCAAGCTTTGGCTAGAATAAAATAAGATAAAACACTGGTAAAGAATAAGATAAAAGTAATAATAGATTTTATCTATATTACCTTTTTGTAGTATTATTCTTTCTTTTCAATACGATTATCGTCAAAAGCGGAGGGTAATAATTGGGGAATCAACTTCACGAAAAGTGGAAGCAAAACAGCACCTCCCGGAAGCATGAAAATAGCCAGGGAAGGAATGCTTTTAAAAATATCTATAAGTTGATTTTGCATTCGTTTTCTTTCTTCCGGACTCAACTCTTGGACAGTTGATTTACTTATCAAATTCATAAGTTCTTTGCTCTCAGAAATTTCTTTTAAGAGACGTTTTCGATTTCTCAAAATGAGTCTGCGAACGGATTTGGCCATGGTGTCATAAAATTTCATGGCCAGGTTATCTTGTTTTAAAAATGGAATGACATCTGCATTTTGACTAAAGAATGACGTAATCTCTTCCAGGGATCTTGAAATATGTTTCTCATCGAATCCAAGATCACTGCCAATTCCATAAATAAATTCAGATTCCTGATATTCTAAAGTTTTATCCTCCCAAACTGTGATACAGGCAACATCTAATAAGTATTGATTTTCCCATAAAGCGGGATTCGACATCAATTTTTTACGATACGTACCGTCAAACTCTTTTTGATCTGTGTCTAAAAAGGAAAGAGAGGAAGTAAAAAGCTGGGCCAATTTTTCATCGGCTTTATTAATCTCCTTGGAATTAAACGCATGAGAAATGATATTCATCGCCAGGTATTCCAATAATTGTGCGTGCCCCCGAATGTCTGCTCCTCCATTGAGATAATACTTAAAGGTAAGTACATCTACAAAGAGTAAAGAGTTGGTAATGATGCTGTTAAAGGTTTTACTGATCACATTATCATCGAGATATACGCGGCTATCCAGCAGCTTCTCAAGCTGTGAAGAGGTTTTATTACCGGCTAATATTTTATTTAAAAATGAGATCTGCCTCACATTGAGTTCCTCATAAAAAGCAAAGATCGTTTCCAGGAAGGTTTTGAAGTCGTAGGTAACTCGCTCAAGTTTGTAGGTGAAGTACAAGGCGGTAAGTAGGTTGATCTTAGCGTGTTCTGCCTCAGACATGGCGTGCTCCGCCTCAACAAATCGGGGGTATTTAATATTCACGCCATAGACAAATCCGGCTTTCTTCAACCCGTTATAAAGGTCCTGAAACGTGTTGTAGACATCATTATTTTGATCTACAAGATGTCCGAACTTATCTATCCATCCCGATGCTGAGGGATTCATACCTTTTCTGATTTCAACCTATTTCAAAATAACATAAAATAAAGGACATAGAAAGAGTAAGAAATATATGCGCGGAAATAGAGGCAGTTATAGGAAAACAATACAATATCTAAGGTTATGTGGTTTTGGAGTGATTTTGGTCGAAAAAGCCCTGTTTTACCTATGGAAATCTAGACGAAATGCATATATTTATCGATGAACTGCAACATAACTGTTTTCTTAATGCCCCAAGTATTACCGAGAACAATAAGATGTATTAGGAATAGTTCATTTTTTTAGAACCAAATCCATAATGTTATGGAATACTACGTATTTATAGCTTGGCTGATGTTTATGATCATTCTACTGGTCAAGGTATTTAAAGCACACAATTCAACTAAAAATCATTACAATGGCAAGAGTAATAAGTAGGGTTATCCTTCTGGGTGATTAGGAACCTGCTTATTTAATCTTACAGGGAACTTTGTAATGTTAAAAGGCCACTTGAATCAAGTGGCCTTTTCTTATTGTATGATTCCTGTACAGCTGATCCTTGCACCTGCAGCCCCACTGGGCTGAGAAGTGAAATCGTCGACACCTTGGTGCACGATTACTGCTTTCCCTAGTATATTTTTAGTATCATCATCGCATCCCAGACACCATTGATCCGTAGTAAATGTGATACTTCCATTGCCATTTTCATCGGCTTCAAAATTTCCAATATCTCCCTTATGAAAGCCTTCTTCGGCACCCCATTTCCCATGGGGTTCCAAGGTAGGGTTCCAATGCCCTCCTGTAGATTTTCCATCATCAGAAGAACAATCGGCCTTCTCATGGATATGGATAGCATGTTCTCCCGGACTGAGCCCCGAGAAGGTTGCCAACATGGTTATTTGGCCATTTTCTTCCGTAAAGGAAACTTCACCTGCCACGCTGCTATTGCTCTTTGGCTCCATCTTAAAATTGACGACTTCTATATTTTCTTCAACTGTTTCAGTCTGGACTTCAGTGTCTGTATCTGACTCGGTACTATCTTCTTTTTTGGTTTCCTTGCAATGGACAAATAATACCAGGAGTCCCAGTAAGAGTATCGATTCTATTTTTTTCATGGATATGAGATTTAGATGAAAACTAAATGTACATATAATTCCGTGCCAAATCAACTTACTAGCGAAGGGGTTTAAACAAGGACTTGGGATCTCTTATTCCACGCTTGAGATTCTCTGCTAGTACCAGTGACTTCTCAATTCGTGTTTGTGATGATTTATAGCCAGCAACTGAGTAAATCAGGCCTCTTCTTTTGCCCATGGTGAGTGACTCAAAAATATCAAAGGCATCAGGATCTGATTCAAACACGGCTTCTAGTTCCTCAGGAACATCAACACCGTACCTGGATGTATCCTCAACAAGCTGCATCTGGAAATAATCATTTGGAAAGACACCAAGCTTTTTCTGATTCGGTTTATTGAGCATTACAATAAAGTTGCCCTTTATCTTTTGAAGCGCTGCGTAATAGCTAATAGATTGCCCTTTGAAACTCACTTTTACTTTAACTCTATTATGGCCCTTGTCGATAAAGAGGCGAGCAATATCTTCCGGTATGTAGACCGAATGTATACTGCTAAGTGCTATGTCAAAAACAGGACTCTCTATCATTTCAATTCGCTGGTGATCACTTGAACCTCACTGTGCAAGGTTTTGTGTACCGGACATTTGTCAGCTATTTGCAGCATGCGCGTCCGTTGCTTCTCGTCCAATGCCCCTTCAAATTTTAGGGTCCTGTGGAAGGTGTCTATTTTTGCTGAATCTGACTCACATGCCTCACAGTCCAGTGCATGCGTTTTTCCGTAAGTCGTATGCACTTCCACACTTTCAAGCGGCCAGCCTTTACGTTTGGCATACATTTGCAGGGTCATTACCGTGCATGCCGATAATCCGGCAGAGACCAATTCATATGGTGATGGGCCAAAATCATTACCCCCAAAACTAGTAGGCTCGTCAGCAATCAAGGAATGATTCCCTACATTCATTTGGGTAGTGAATCCATCTTCCCGGTCAAGCCTGGCCACGACCTGGTGATCGCTTTTCAATTTATTCGTTTTTGGGATATCCAAATATCGCGGAGCCCAGCCTGCAATAATTTCTCCTACATAGGTTGAGTCTTCTCTGTTGCTCAACAAATGATCCGCCCCGTCAAGGGTTACAAAGCTTTTAGGGTGATGGGCGGCATGATACAAAAGTTCGGCATTTCTAATGCCTACTATGGTGTCTTGAGGAGAGTGTAAGACAAGGAGTGGTTTTCTCAATTGCTTTAAGGTTCTTTCCAGAGTTTGTTCTTGAAGGTCTTCCAGGAATTGTTTCTTTATCGTGAAATTGCGACCGCTCAGATTAACGGTAGCCTGACCAGAAGCTTCTATCTCTTCAATGCTATTTTGTAAAAGGTGCGTGACGTGTTCAGGATCTGCCGGTGCAGCTACCGTAGCCACGGCCTTAACGTAGTCCATTTGCGCCGCTGCGAAGATCACGGCTGCACCTCCCAGAGAATGACCGATCAGCACGCTAGG
>JAHHLF010000318.1 GCA_018679315.1 Bacteroidia bacterium
TAATCAAGCATTGCGTCCTGCAATTCAGTCTTTACGGCAATTGCAATATCATCTTTTTTAACAAAGACGTCGTCCAATTTCATTTTAGGCACTTCTGCCCTGACAACATCAAAAACATAGGAAGTGATCTGGTCATGAGGGTATTCCAATTTGTAAAAGGCTTCGTATACTTTTTCACGGATCACCACATATTGAACGGAAACCTTGAGTTTCACAAATACATCATCCAGCGTTTTTGTCTCTACTATAACATCTAGCTGCTGGATCTTTAGACTGAGTCGGCCTGATATTCGATCCACCATAGGGATCTTCATTTGCAAGCCGGAATTACGTATGCTTAAGAACCTACCGAATCTTTCAAGAACGACGGCCGTTTGTTGTTTCACAATAAAGAAACAAGACAAGAGCAGCAGGAGTCCAAAAAAGATAATAGGTATAAGAATAAAATTGCCCATAATTACTGATTTAAGTTTATGATTACGTACTAATTGAAGGTACTTATCTGTAGCAAAATATAATGAAATGTTACAAAGAGGGGAAGGTATAAAAAAGGAATAGACCCACAAGCTCAGGAAAAATGGGATAAGGCAAATTTCATTCGGGAAATAACCTCTTTTTTACCAAGCAATTCCATGATCTCGAAAACTCCAGGCCCTTTGAGATCGCCCACGAGGATCATACGCATCGTAGGCATGATCGCCCCAAAAGACAAGTCGTTTGCCTCCATATATGTAGTTACCGCTGCTGAAATAGAAGGCTTAGTAAAGTCGATGTCTTCGAAAAGCGTAATTAGCTCCCGGACTCGTTCCGGACTTTGCTCTTTCCACCCCCGCTTGGCTGCTTTAGCTTCAAATTCGGAAGGTGCGTGAAAAAAGAAAGCACTTAAACCATAAAGTTCCTTTGCAAAGGAGGCGCGTTCACTAACCAGGCTCAATATTTGTAACAAATAAGCGTCAGAATGCACAGATAGATCTATCTGATTAGCCTCAAGTACAGATTTATATTCTTCTAACAACTCTTCTGAGGACCTTTCCTGCAAATAGTGATGGTTGAACCAGACAGTTTTTTCAGGGTCAAATCGTGCACCTGCACGGTTTACTCGGTCCAGATCAAATTGCTGAACGAGCTCTGCAAGGCTGAATATTTCCTGTTCTGTCCCTGGATTCCACCCCAAGAGGGCCAGAAAATTTATGACGGCTTCAGGATAATAACCCGCTTCCCTGTATCCCTCTGATTTTTCCCAGGACAGCGGAAAAACAGGAAAGCCCATTTTTTCTCCATCACGCTTAGATAATTTCCCTTTGCCCACAGGTTTCATTATTAAAGGAAGGTGCGCAAATACAGGGGTTTCCCATCCAAATGCCCGGTACAACTGTACATGGAGTGCCAGGGAAGGCAGCCATTCTTCGCCACGGATAACATGGCTGATCTCCATCAGATGGTCATCTACTATATTAGCCAGGTGATATGTGGGCATCCCATCACTTTTAAACAAGATCTTATCATCCAGGGTGGTCGTATTTATTTCGATCTCTCCACGTATGCTATCCTGGAACGAAATAATCCCTGATTCCGGAGTTTTGAAACGGATCACATATGGCAGTCCGCCCTCTAATTTTTTTTCTACTTCACCGGGATCAAGTGACAGGGAATTATCCAGTTTTAAACGATTATGTGCATTATAGATAAAAGTCTTGCCTTTGGCCTCATGGTCTTTCCGATGTGCATTAAGGTCTTCCGTTGTATCAAATGCGTAATATGCGTGTCCGTTTGACACTAATTCTTCGGCATATTTTCGATATAAAGACCTGCGTTCACTCTGTCTGTATGGCCCGAACTTCCCGCCTTTGTTGGGCCCTTCATCAAAGGGGATCCCACACCACTTAAGGGCTTCAATAATATACTCTTCAGCCCCAGGCACAAATCTATTCTGGTCGGTGTCCTCGATTCGCAAGACAAATTGCCCGTGATTTTTTTTGGCAAAGAGGTAATTAAATAAAGCTGTCCTAACACCCCCTATATGCAGGGGGCCGGTGGGGCTGGGAGCAAAACGCACACGTACGGCTGAATTCATAGATCAGGAATAATGCTGCAAAGATACATGGGGGAAAGGAGTACCCAAAAGAATGTTAGTCGGCCGGCAACATATTTTTTGGTATTCGGGGATTCATAATATGGAACCAAAGTGGGGGGAGAAGTGATAAGACCATTGATGTTGGGTAACCGAATGGCATTTGTGGTGACGTATCGTAGTAGTTCAGAATTTGATATTTGCGGCTAGATTTATAATGATGATCACTATGCCGGGTTAATTCATACAAGACGATCCTCCCCATAACATGATTACTGTTCCAGGAATGAATTTCTTTCACTCGCTCATACCTGCCCGAGGCAAGTTTCTCCCGCAGCAAGCCGTAGTGCTCAATATAATTGACAGTTTCTAAAAGCAAGAAACCAACTATGCCAGCACCCAGGATGTACGCCAGGCCTTCTAGACTAAAAAATCCCCAGACCGCTGTGGCATAAAGTAATTGTAAGATCGTATACCACATCATGTCATTTTTAAAGGAGTAAAAGGGAACGCCCTCCCTTTTAAGAAGTTTTTTCTGGATCCGCCAGGCATTTACATATTGGCGTGTTACTGAGGTGAACCAAAAGGAATAAACAGATTGATTATATCTTGCTGTAGCGGGATCTTCCGCGGTGGCTGCATGCAGATGGTGGCCAAAATTATGCTCAATATAAAAATGCATATAAAAAGAAGGCAGGAGTAATAATTTGGCGAAAAACCGCTCAACGGGATTCTTTCTATGTCCCAATTCATGCCCGACATTAATACCGTTACTTCCCAAGACAATTCCCAGAGAAAATACTAATCCAATAACTTCATACGTATTGATAACAGTGGTGGTAAGGGTGATCAAAGTGATAATAAGAAGCCCATAAACAATCGGTATATTGGCGTAAAGCATCCAATCAAAAAGCTGACTAGCTTCTTTTTTTGAACGGACCTTTCCTTCAATATTGGAAGTGTCTTTCGGAAGTAGTGTTTCAAGAATTGGAACAAGAACAAAGACATAAACAGGGGTAAAATACGACCAGCCTCCCTTGAAGACCAAACCAATTACAAGAGTAGCCGGAATACTTAGCGCAGCTAGGTATTTCAAGTCGTACCATTGGGCGGATTTAACAGATTTTTGCGTCATAAATACCGTATATCGGGCTATCTTCGAGCTAAGATAAATGATATTGCAAAGTTTTCACAACATACAGGACAAGCTACACAAGTTTTATAGCAAGTATTACAAAAGGCTGCTGATCAAAGGGCTGATGTTTTTTACCTTGTTTGGGGTGTTGTTTCTCTTTTTCATTCTGAGCATAGAGTATTATCTCTGGCTCAATTCTACGGGTAGGTTGATCTTGTTTCTAGTATTCCTTGGAGTAGAGCTTTATCTACTTTACTACTATATCATTAAACCACTACTTTATTTGTTCAAAATACGGCGTGGTTTATCAAATAAACAGGCCTCTC
>JAHHLF010000018.1 GCA_018679315.1 Bacteroidia bacterium
TATCTCTACGCCCCGGGGGATTACCGCGAATACCTCCAGGTAGAATTAAAAGAAACACTTGAGGAAGGAAAAGAATATGAGATCTCTTTTTTTGTAAGCCTTGCCGAACGATCAGATTTTGCCATAAAAGACTTTGGCATCCTCTTCTCCAGTGGTCCGATAGATGCTGAAACCAGGAGAACACTTTCCAAAATGCATCTGTATAGAATAACAGAGAATTCTTATCATTTCCTTGAGGTCAACTATTCAGAATACTACAAGGACAAGAAAGATTGGGTACAGGTGAGCACTTCCTTTACAGCTAAAGGCACGGAACGCTACATCTGTATTGGCAACTTTCGCAACAATGCCAAAACGCGAAACTTAATGACCAGGCGCAATGCTAAACAAGGTGCTTATTATTACATAGATAAACTCAACTTGTTCACCCCGCCAACAGGTGATGCACCTGAGGCACTTGCTGTAGATATCCCACTCGATGAGCCGCAGGTTTTTGAGAATATTCATTTTGATTTTGACAAATCCCTTTTGCAGGATCCCGCCAAGAAAGATCTTCACGGACTGTATGATTTTCTACAAAGAAATGATTCCTTCGTCCTTATGATCAGTGGACATACAGACAATTTAGGTTCTGATAAGTACAACCAAAAACTATCAGATCTACGTTGTAAGGAAGTAGCTGAATATTTAATTTCCCTTGGGCTGTCAAGAGATCGAATTGATTGGAAAGGCTTTGGAGGTCTGCATCCTGTGGCCGAAAACAGCACCGAAGAAGGGCGGCAAAAAAATAGGAGGGTAGAGTTTGTTATCTCCAGGAATTAGCCTTAGTCTAGCTGTAAAATATATGTATATTTGGTTGCTTGTCGTGAATGCCGGCGATCCCCTTTATTACTACACAATATGAAAAAAATTATCATCCTGTTCCTGCCGTTTTTGATGGCCTGTGGCGAATCAAAAGAATCGGCCGATCTGATCGTTCTCAATGCGAATATGTACACGCTAATAGAAGGCTTGCCGAAAGCGGAAGCTTTTGCTGTTCGTGATGGACGCTTCATAGGAGTAGGGAGTAGCGAAGATATACAGCGGGATTATAGATCGGAAAAAGTTCTTGATGTGAACGGCAAGACCGTAATTCCGGGATTAATAGATGCCCACTGCCATTTCTACGGCCTGGGATTAAACCAATTAAAGGTTGATCTCGTTGGCACAGAGAGTTTTGAGGAGATCCTGGAACGCCTGGATGCTTTTTATAAGGAAAACCCAGGTAATTATCTATTGGGTCGTGGATGGGATCAGAATGATTGGGAGGTAAAGGAATTCCCGACCAACGAGGAGTTAGATAAGCGTTATCCTGATATTCCTGTGGTGCTGGAGCGTGTAGATGGACATGCCTACCTGGTTAATCAAAAAGCACTTGATCTTGCAGGGATCAATGCGGAGACTAATCCGGATGATGGGGAAGTGGTTCGGATTAATGGAGAAGAAACCGGAGTTTTAGTCGATGGACCTATGTTCCTGATTGATAAGATCCTTCCGGCTCCGGATCGGGCTACTAAAATACGCGCCTTGCAGCAGGCAGAGGAAATATGCTTTGATTACGGACTTACCACAGTAAACGACGCAGGATTGGATCGGGATATTATAGAATTAATCGACAGCCTTCAACAGGCAGGTGATCTTAAAATGCGCGTCTATGCTATGGTCAGTAATTCCGAAGAGAATCTGGATCATTTTCTGGAAAAAGGGATCATTAAGACAGACCGACTCAATGTACGATCCGTAAAAGTTTACGGGGATGGGGCCTTAGGATCCCGGGGGGCGGCCTTGCGGGCGCCTTATTCTGATAAAAAAGGACATTATGGTGCGATGATCACAACAGCGGAAGAACTGGAGGTCCTTGCTTCAAGACTTGCTAATTCGGACTATCAAATGAATACACATGCCATCGGTGATTCTGCAAATATCGCTGTGCTCAGAGCGTATAAGAAAGCCCTGGAGGGGAAAGAAGACAGGCGGTGGAAAGTAGAGCATGCCCAGATAATATCGGCGCCTGATTTTGATTATTTCGAAACCGGTATTATTCCCTCTGTACAGCCAACTCATGCGACCAGTGATATGTATTGGGCAGGAGACAGGCTGGGGGCAGATCGTATGCCCGGGGCTTACGCGTTTAAAGAGTTACTCGATCGGGCGGGCATCGTAGCCCTGGGTACAGATTTTCCTGTAGAAAGAGTTAATCCTTTCCATACTTTTTATGCCTCTGTGGCACGTAAAGACTTAAAAGGCTATCCCGATTCCGGATTTCAGATGAAGGATGCGTTATCCAGGGAGGAGACTTTAAAAGGAATGACTATTTGGGCTGCCTATTCAAATTTTGAAGAAGGAGAAAAAGGGAGTATCGAAGCAGGTAAGTGGGCAGATTTTGTGATCCTTAATGGGGATATTATGACTATCTCTGAAGAAGAAATACCTACTATGTCTGCAGAGAAGGTCTACCTGGCCGGAGAACAAGTAAAATAGACCGTATCTAATACGCATAAAAAAAGGCCGAATAACTCTATTCGGCCTTTTTTGTTTATAAACATTTTCTACATACTAATTGGGACAGTGACCCGGGTAGTACCCCAGCCCATCACCAATTCAGCCGTTTGGCCATCATCGTCAGACCCTTTATCATTGAAGGCTATAGAAAAAGCCTCAAGGCTTTCATCTCCTGTGCTTACAGTACCCGTTACCCTGGCTTCATCTGCAGCTTCATCATAGGAATATGCCCCCCATTGATTAAGCCTCCTGTTGATGATCACCGTCCACTCAGTATCACCAGGAATGGTGAATAAGGAATAGGTTCCGGCACTGATAGGTGTGCCTCCAAAGGTGACGTCTTTATAAAATGTGATCTCCACACTTTCATTTGCACCGGTTCTCCAAACCTTTCCGGAGGGAGCCAATTGCGCCAGGCTACGCCCCTTAAGTTGCGGCCTGCTATAAATGACTTTTACGACCTTGGCAGAGATCCTGTAGCTTGAAGGAAAGGCAGCAATGTCGGCCGGACTCTTATCAAGTCCACTAAATTTTTGTGCTTGGATTGTATGTGTAAATCCTAAGGTAAGTGCTGTGACTAAAAGTAAAATAAGTTTTTTCATAATCTGTGTTTTAAAGAATTCAAATCTACAAGGAAATCAACCCTGTCACTTATAAAGAGTCGTTAAAATTTAGACATCTTACACCCTCTCAAATATTTGGCTTTTTTAATATGGCATAATTACAATACGTAACATAATAAGGCTATAATGTATTAAATAATAAACAAAAAGAGCATTACTATTTTAAAATAGCATAATTACAGTCATATTTGCTTAAAATTAAACAATACCCGATATGTGCGGAATAGTATGTGCTTTCGACTTAAAAGAATCATCAGAAAGGATTAGGCCCCAAATTTTGAAAATGGCGAAGAAAGTCCGCCATCGTGGCCCGGATTGGAGTGGAATTTATGCCACTGAAAATGCAGTTATGGGACATGAGCGCCTGGCTATTGTAGATCCGGCATCCGGTAAACAACCTTTATTTAGTGCCGATAAACAATTGATCCTTGCCGCTAATGGGGAAATATACAACCATCGTGAATTACGCGCACAATTTGAAGGGAAGTATGAATTTTATACAGCTTCAGATTGCGAAGTGATCCTGGCGCTGTATCAGGAAAAGGGAGTTTCCTTCCTTGATGAAATGAATGGTATTTTTGGCTTTGCCTTATATGACGCTGTAAAGGATGAATATTTTATAGCAAGAGATCATATGGGCATCATACCCTTATATATGGGATGGGATAAGCACGGCACCTTCTATGTAGCCTCGGAGCTTAAAGCCCTTGAAGGGGTATGTACGCGGATCGAATTATTTCCACCGGGTCATTACCTTTTGAGTAGTGAAGGGGAACCAAAAAGATGGTATTCCCGGGATTGGATGGAATTTGAAAGTGTAAAGGATAATGAAACCTCAATATCGGAGATTCGTGAAGCCCTGGAGGCAGCAGTACACCGACAATTGATGTCGGATGTTCCCTATGGGGTACTACTTTCCGGCGGATTGGATTCTTCGGTGACTTCGGCTATTGCAAAAAAATATTCTCAAATGCGGGTTGAATCAGATGATACTCAGGAAGCCTGGTGGCCCCAATTGCATTCTTTTTCAGTGGGACTGGAAGGCTCTCCGGATCTTGCGGCTGCGAGGAAAGTGGCAGATCATATTGGCACAATCCATCATGAAATAGAATTTACGATACAAGAAGGTTTAGACGCCATCCGCGACGTTATCTACAACCTGGAAACCTATGATATCACAACTATCAGGGCCTCAACGCCCATGTATTTAATGGCGCGGGTGATCAAATCCATGGGGATCAAAATGGTTTTATCAGGTGAAGGCGCCGATGAACTTTTCGGGGGTTACCTGTATTTCCATAAAGCGCCAAGTGCAGAGGAATTTCACGAGGAAACGGTACGGAAGCTTAAAAAACTACATCTCTATGATTGCTTGCGGGCAAACAAGTCACTTGCTGCATGGGGGATTGAAGGTCGGGTTCCCTTCCTGGATAAGGAATTTATGGATGTCGCTATGCGAATTAACCCCAAAGATAAAATGATCAATGGTGAGCGTATGGAGAAATGGGTGGTGCGGAAAGCATTTGAGGATTACCTGCCTGAAAGCGTGGCATGGCGACAGAAAGAGCAATTTTCCGATGGGGTAGGATACAGTTGGATCGATACGTTGAAGCAATTGGTAGAAGAGGAGGTGTCTGATGAACAATTGGCCAATGCTCAATTCCGCTTTCCTATTCAAACACCTCAGAACAAAGAAGAGTACTATTACAGGTCGATTTTTGAAGAGCATTTTCCAAGTGATGCCGCAGCCTTGAGTGTGCCCCAGGAGGCTTCCGTTGCCTGCAGCACAAAAGTTGCCTTAGAATGGGATGAGGCTTTTAAGAATATGAATGATCCGTCCGGCAGAGCGGTGGCCCATGTTCATGATGATGCATACATCAGCTGAATTAGGATGCCCTTAGTGCCAGGTCGCTTACAAAAATGCGACTAAGATCAAGACCAGTCCCGTGATCACGATCGGGCCGACAATTCCGATTGCAATACCGCCAAAGGAGAAATCTCTTTGTTGCAACTTTCCAGTGCTATATGCGATAGCGTTCGGGGGTGTGGAAATTGGCAGGAATAAGGCCGTAGAGGCACAGAGTCCGATCACAAGAGGCAGTACAATAGGGTTATCATAGGTAAGAATGATACTTATAGGAATTAGGACAGAGGCTGTTGCCGTATTACTCATTATATTCGAAAAGATCATGGTCAGGAATCCAAAACCGAGGAGCAAAACATAGATATTTAAATTGCCTTGATCGATCTTATCAATATAAAAATTAGCCAAACCCGTTTCCTTTATAGCCAATCCCAGCGCCAATCCACCGGCTACTAGCATAAGGGTATCCCAGGGGAGTTTTCGAACATCATCCCCGGTGATGATCCCAGACATGGTGAGCAGGATTATAGGTAGCAATGAAATTACAGAGGCGGGTATGCCATGCAGGTTTTCTGTCAGCCACAGGATCAGCGTAAGCGACAGAACGGCCAGGACCACTCGTTTTTTTAGTTTATCGATCTTATGTAGTTCCTCGGAACCTGCGGTGTCTTCCTCTTCCAGGATGATCATCATCCGTTTCTTTTTCGGAATGTACCTTTTTGTCAGGGCCAGCCAAAAAAGGAAGACCAAGAGCAATGCAATAGGAAAACCGACCATCATCCACTCAAGAAAACCTACATCAATACCGTGATTGTTCAATGCCTCCACAGCAATTGCATTAGGTGGCGAGCCAATGATCGTTCCCATACCTCCCAAAGAAGCAGCGCCAGCGATTCCTATCAGCATGGCTTTGGAAAAAGGAGAGTCCTTATCCAGGCTATTTATGAAGGGCATAACGGAAGCTATCATCATGGCCGTCGTTGCTGTATTAGACATGATCATGGAAAATATTGCTGTAGATAGCATGAGTCCCAATAGAATATTTCTGGGGATCGTGCCAAAATTCGAAACAGTGAGTCGGAATACAGTTCGGTCCAATTTCGTCTTACTCATGGCTTCAGCCATAAAAAACCCTCCTAATAACAACCATATAACACTGCTGGACCATGAATTGACGTATTCGGCGTAGTGCGATTGAACATTGCTGGGATCTACCTCAGAATAATAGCTATTCATAGCAAAAATTAAGAACCCAAAGACAAGCAAACCCACAGCAAATGGAGGTATTGCCTCTGTGATCCATAGGCCAATTGCCAGGAAGAGTGCGAACAGCACATACACCTGCGCCATATTCATAGCAGGTTCATAAAGGAAATACGAAAGGCCAAACGAGAATATAATACTGAGTAGAAAATAGATGATCTTGCTTTGGACATCTACTACCCGTTTAATATCGGATAATATCTTGATGGAAGCGGTTCTTGAATCGGCCATTAGAGGGTGTAATTTCTACTGCAAATGTATGACAGTAGGTACTTGAAAAACCTAACAAATGTCATGGCATGTCAGAAACTTTAACTTCTTAAACTTTCCTTCATAAATCCCAGAATTTCAAGAGATAATTTTTCACAATTTTCTGTTAATAACTATAATGCTAAAAATATCCCAAAACCCTATATTTCATAGGCTATTGCTTATATTTGTAAGATTGCAAAATGAGCACGAAAACACGATATTTTTTGGTATGAGCGAAGAGAAAAAAAATAACCAGTATTCTGCGGATAGTATCCAGGCTTTAGAAGGGATCGAACATGTAAGAATGAGACCTTCCATGTATATAGGAGATGTGGGTCCGCGCGGACTGCATCATTTGGTATACGAAGTAGTAGATAATTCTATTGATGAGGCCATGGGTGGCTATTGTGACGCTATAGATGTGACCATCAATGAGGATAATTCTGTTACAGTTAAAGATAATGGTCGGGGTATTCCAGTAGGCCTGCACAAAAAAGAAGGGGTATCTGCCCTGGAAGTGGTCATGACCAAAATTGGTGCAGGGGGAAAATTCGATAAAGATTCATATAAAGTTTCAGGTGGATTACACGGTGTGGGTGTATCTGTGGTGAATGCCCTTTCGAAGCACTTAAAAGCGACAGTGCACCGTGAAGGTAAAGTCTGGGAGCAGGAATATGAAAGAGGTAAAACCCTCTATCCTGTAAAGAGCATAGGCAAGTCAGATGAGACAGGCACCATTGTTACTTTTCATCCCGACAAGGAGATTTTTAACCTAACCATTGAATATAATTATGAGACCCTTTCCGGGAGAATGCGCGAATTGGCATACTTGAACAAGGGGCTTACCATATCTATTACAGACAGACGCGTTAAAAACGAAGAGGGAGAATTCTTTTCCGAAACCTTCTATTCAGAAGAAGGGTTACCAGAATTTATCCGATTCCTTGACAGTAACAGGGAGGCTCTGGTTTCCACGGTCATTGCAATGGAAGGAGAGAAAAACAATATTCCTGTTGAAGTTGCTATGATCTACAATACCAGCTATACGGAAAACCTTCATTCCTATGTGAATAATATCAATACGCATGAGGGAGGCACACACCTGTCAGGTTTCCGTCGTGGCCTTACCACTACCTTAAAGAAGTATGCCGATAATTCGGGCATGCTTGATAAACTGAAATTTGAAGTACAGGGAGACGACTTTAGAGAAGGTCTGACAGCCATCGTATCAGTAAAAGTGGCCGAGCCACAATTCGAAGGTCAGACTAAGACAAAACTCGGGAACAGAGAAGTTTCCTCGGCTGTAAGCCAGGCAGTTTCTGAAATGCTGACCAACTATTTGGAGGAACACCCTGATGATGCCAAAATAATCGTGCAAAAGGTGATCCTGGCCGCACAGGCACGTCATGCTGCCACTAAGGCGCGTGAAATGGTGCAGCGGAAGAATGTCATGAGCGGGGGTGGTTTACCGGGTAAACTGGCAGATTGTTCTGAACAGGATCCGACCAAGTGCGAACTTTTCTTAGTTGAGGGTGACTCTGCAGGTGGTACGGCCAAAATGGGACGGGAACGCAGCTTTCAGGCTATTCTGCCATTGAGGGGGAAGATCCTCAATGTGGAAAAAGCCATGCAGCACAAGGTGTTTGAAAATGAAGAGATAAAAAATATTTACACGGCGCTGGGGGTCACCATTGGAACCGAAGAAGACAGTAAAGCCCTCAATCTTGAAAAACTGCGCTATCACAAAGTCATCATTATGTGTGATGCGGATGTAGATGGTTCCCATATTGAAACACTGATCCTGACCTTCTTCTTCAGATATATGCGGGAACTTATCGAGCAAGGACATGTATATATAGCGACTCCTCCTTTATACCTTGTTAAAAAAGGTGCAAAGAAACAATACGCCTGGTCCGATCAGGAACGGGATAGTATCGTAGATCAGCTTAGTGGGGGAGCAACCATACAGCGATACAAAGGTCTTGGAGAAATGAATGCAGATCAGTTGGCCGACACGACCATGAATCCCCAATTCAGAACGTTAAGGCAGGTAACCATAGATAATGCTACTGAGTCAGACAGGATCTTTTCTATGCTTATGGGTGATGAGGTACCGCCCCGAAGGGAATTCATTGAGAAGAACGCAGTCTACGCCAACATTGATGCTTAGTACGAAAAGAAAAACGGCCCCATAGCAAGGCCGTTTTTGAAAGAAATATATGGAAAATTAGGGGGTTACTCTCTAAGAGCCAGCACGTTTCCTTCTTCATCTTGCAGCACTTCCTGCGCATCCATCATCACCCTCCTCGCTTGTTGAGGATTCTTATCCGTACCGGGATATTTTATTGTGTATAATCCGTCTTCTTGCTCCCAACTGAAGTCGGTATAAAATTTCACTTTGTTATTATCATATACCTGATATCTGCCCAGATAGGCATCATTAAAGATCCATTCCTCCTTAGTAGGCTCGTTTGTGTCCGAAGATAG
>JAHHLF010000181.1 GCA_018679315.1 Bacteroidia bacterium
GCACTGATCTTTTCAAGGATGGCCAGGTCTTGAACATTGATAAATGTCAGGGCATTGTTATCGGCATAAACAAATTTGAGTTTCGAATTATCAGACACATCGAGGCGAACGAGTGCATTATCGTTTACCGACAAATTTTCCAGATCATTGAAATCTTCAATCCCCCTGAGATCTGTGATCCCCAGATCATCCAGAATAAGGTTTTGAATCCCAAGGATCTTACTGGTAACAACAGTTCCATCTACCTTATCATCCAGATCCAGGTCTACCAGGGCCTGCTCAAAAACCGGATCTACAATGGCTGTGGTAACTTCAAATCCCGGACCATCATCCGGAACTTCTACCGGGGGAGCCGGTGAGTCATCTGAAGAACATGAAAAGATCATGGGTAGGCAAAGCAATCCTAGGTAAAAAACTTTTTTCATTTTCGTGCAATTTTATTTAAGCTCCTAAAGATAAGGATTAAATGGATTTCAGGCTTTTCAAACTGTCCCTCAAGGTCTGGATCTTGGCTTCAGCATCCGATGCCTTCTTGCGTTCCGTAACAACTACCTGTTCCGGGGCATTAGAAACAAAGCGTTCATTTGACAACTTCTTTTGTACCGAGTTCAGAAATCCTTCTGTATATTTCAATTCCTCTTCGATCTTAGCAATCTCAGCATCTACATCTACCGTATCTCCCGCAGGGATAAAGTATTCATTACTCTTCACTCTAAACGATAAGGCACCGTCTACTTTGGCATCGACCTTGGTGATCGCTGAAATATTGCCCAATTTTTCAATAACGGAATCCCAGGCTGCATCGCTTTTTTCCTTATCCATGAATTGAAGTGTTAATGACTCCTTGTTGGGGATATTCTTTTCCTTTCGAATATTCCGAATACTGCTAATTACCTGGGAGGCAAATCCAAACTCAGTTAACAGATTCTCTTTGACTTTCTTGGGTTTAGGCCAGTTTGCCACTATCAGTGCCTCTTCCGGTGACCGTTCCCTAATATGCTGCCAAATAGCCTCCGATAAGAAGGGCATAAAGGGATGCAAAATGATAAGGTTTTGCTCAAATAATTCAAGCACCTTGTCTCGGGTCGTTCTGTCAATAGGCTGCTGATAGGCAGGTTTAACGATCTCAAGCAACCAGGAGCAAAAGTCATCCCATATAAGCTTGTAAATGGCCATCAGGGCGTCAGATATCCGGTATTTAGACATATGATCCTCAATTGTGCTAAGGGTGTGGTTAAACGTAGCTTCATACCATTCTAAGCCTTTGATTGCTGCTGGTGAAGGATCGCCTTCCTTCAATTCCCAACCCTGAACCAGTCTGAACGCATTCCATATTTTATTCGCAAAATTCTTGCCTTGCTGACACAGCGCTTCATCGAAGAGGAGGTCATTGCCTGCCGGAGCACTTAACATGAGGCCAACGCGAACAGCATCGGCACCAAATTCATCGATCAATTTCAAGGCATCCGGGGAATTACCCAGGGATTTTGACATCTTTCTGCGTTGCTTATCCCTGACTATCCCGGTAAAATAGACGTTAGAGAACGGACGCTCATTCCGATATTCATACCCGGCCATGATCATCCGGGCTACCCAGAAAAATATTATATCCGGGGCAGTCACAAGATCGCTGGTGGGATAGTAATATTCTATTTCTTCATTCTCAGGTTCAAGGATCCCTCCAAAGACACTCATGGGCCAGAGCCAGGAAGAGAACCAGGTATCAACAACATCTTCATCCTGCCTAAGGTCTGTGGCCTGCAAACCGGAATTACCGCTCACAGATCGCGCTTTCTCCAGAGCTTCTTCAGCCGTCTCTGCTACTACGAAATTCTGAGTGCCCTCGCCATAATAATAAGCCGGAATTCGCTGTCCCCACCAAAGTTGTCTTGAGATGTTCCAATCCCGGATATTTTCCATCCAATGGCGATACATGTTTTCAAATTTGGCTGGAAACAGCCTGATCTCTTTAGATTGTATGGCTCTTAATGCGGGTACCGAAAGATCTTTCATTTTCAGGAACCACTGCTCAGACAGCCGCGGTTCAATTACTGCC
>JAHHLF010000183.1 GCA_018679315.1 Bacteroidia bacterium
TTTTTTAGGTGTAAAGCTAATTTCCCACCCTTCATCGCAATCGATTCCACTGCAGGTATACCATCTAAGCGTACCCTGATCAGGACCATTTCCCTTATCTAAATGTTTGTCCATGGTAATGATATCAATTTGTAATTTACGTCCATGATCGAGGATGCGGGTGTCACCCTCGGAAAGGGTTTTTGCAAATACGGCTTCGTCATTTACCTGCACAAAGTAAGCATAGTTATCATACCCCTTTGTACAGGATCGATACAAAAAGAAAAGCCCAGCAAAGACGATGACTAATATAATGATATTTTTCATTGGAATGGGTTCCTTTCAAAACCTATCCTGTTTATTTGGTGAAAAGGATTCAAGGATTCGAGGGGTCGAGCTTGCTATATATCAGTAAGCCTTGAGTTAAAAAGAAAAAGGCTATACTCATTTCAATTTCAGTTACAGTAAGTTGGTTGGTAATCTGGAATCAAAAGAGGAGTATAGCCATGCGACATAATAAAACTAAAAAAATCAGAACAATCAACAAAAAAACACTTATTGCTACGTTGGATATTGGTAAAAAGGTTCATTACGGTTATTTCAGGGCCCCTTCGGGCTAGGATATTCAACCATTTGCGTTTATGAACACCCGTCACAGTTTTGACAAGTTTTGGGAAAGACTTTGTAAGTTTAAAGAAAAACATATGCTTGAGGATATCGTTGTCGGCTTTGAGTCCACAGGGTCCTACGCTGAACCCATCTGTCAATATATGCGAAACAAATCGGTGCAATTGGTTCAGATCAATCCCATGCATACGAAGAGGCTTAAAGAATTGACCGGCAATTCTCCGAACAAAACAGACAAAAAAGACCCACGTGTCATAGCCGACGTTATTTCGCTGGGTCACTCTTTGACGGTCATTGTTCCTGAAGGGGCTGCAGCCCATCTTCGGAGACTGACGCAGGCAAGAGAACGGGCCATGGAGCACCGAACAGCCATGAATAACCAGCTTCAACATCTTGTTTTTATCATATTCCCTGAGCTGGTGCATACGATCAAGCCCTCTACAAAGACGGGCATGTATCTGATTAAACGCTTTGCGGATCCTAACCAGCTTGTGTTTGCAGGGATTAAAAAACTTAATGATATTATTAGAAAAGTCAGCCGAGGACGGTTGGGTGATGACCGTGCTGTAAGGCTTTATCATGCTGCCAAAAAGTCTGTAGGGATTACAGAAGGTAAAGAAAGCATACTGTTTGAGATCGCGCATCTTGTTTCTAAGATCGAGAGTGAAAGCAGCTATATTGAAGATCTGGAAAAACAGATGGGTGAATACCTTCAAAAGATCCCATACAGCCAAAGCATATTGTCTATCAAAGGGATTGGCAATGTAACCGCTGCCGGTTT
Organism: Bacteroidia bacterium; assembly: GCA_018679315.1. Lineage (GTDB taxonomy): Bacteria > Bacteroidota > Bacteroidia > Flavobacteriales > Flavobacteriaceae > HDS-28. The sequence continues at coordinate 1,388 of JAHHLF010000183.1, forward strand.
GATCGGAGAAGTGGGTGATTTTCGAAAGTTTGAGACCGCATCGGATGTATTGAAACTCGCGGGGTTGGATCTTTATGAAATCAGCTCCGGAACGCACCAAGGATGCCGTCGTATCTCCAAGAGGGGTCGAACACTTATGCGGAAGTTGTTGTACTTTGCGGCCATCAATACAACCCGCAAAAATGGCATCCTGCACAAACCCTATCAAAGGCATTTGGCGAAGGGAATGCCCAGGATAAAGGCTTTGGTCGCAATCGCCAGAAAGCTGATAGTGATTATTTTTGCTTTGGTAAGAGATCATAGTGATTATATTGCTGACTATTCAAGTCAGCTGGTGTTTAAAAAAGCAGCATAACCGTTGTGCGTGGGGAGATTATCATTGAATCCTTTTAAGGCGACAGAGTCGACCTTCTGGTCAAGTTTAAATAACTCCCCACAAACACCTTAACCCCAATAAAGCAAGGTCAGAGCTCGATAGAGACTCTCAAATACCAGGATCGGGTAAGGTGGCGCCAATTGGCTTGACTGTTTATAAAAAAAATTCTTGATTTAAACAAACCAGGATTCAAGGGTTCGGGGATTCAAGTGATCCGCCATAGAACAGGCGGATAAAA
>JAHHLF010000378.1 GCA_018679315.1 Bacteroidia bacterium
CGTATTACCATCTAAGGTCCAAATTACCGGTACAATTAGATGTGACGTCTCTGATCCTTGTTTATAGTACGCCACTGTCTATCCGATTTAGAATGGATGAGATGAAATTTGATGTAGATGGCACCTACAATGCGCGCTACGAGATCATTAAAAAGCGCATAGATAAATCCTTTATTAAGGGCACAAGTGAACGTCTGACGCAGAAGGGAAAATTGTCTATCGTTTATTCTCAGAAGAAAGATGAACAGGAATATTTGCGGTACATACGCTTCTTGAAATCGAAAGGATTCTTTACGGATAATATTGAGATCGTAGAGCTACAAGGCTTGCAAGGAGTCACAGGATTAAAAGCCATTCGTGCAGAGATCCTGTATTCGCCGGGGAAAGAAGACGATAAGACCTATACGTACGAAGATCTAATGGAGGAATTAAAAGCCTAACATGGCCACTTCTTCCATTCGGGATTGCCCGCCAAAAAACCAAAAAGCGATCACAAAAGCCAATATGGAGATCACAATACCTATGATGAATATGGTGTAGGTGAGCCTTAGTATGTTGTATTTCCTGTTAAGAACAAGCCCAAGGAAATAGAGGTCCTTAGTTAGCGATTTGTAAACGTATTCTTTGTCTTTGATCAATTCATCTATCGCCCATTCGTATTCATCCAATTTCATCTTATGGAAATTTCCAAAGAAAAGCAGGTTTACTTTTTTCTGCTTAACATCCTCCTTGGTGAATTGTCCGCTGGTCACATTAGGTCTTGTGGCGATCACAGCAAGGATCATTGATACTGTCGTGAAAAGTATAAAGATGATCGAGGGAACAACCAGGTAAAAATTAGAAGGGTTGTCTAATTTTGGGATCAGGTTAGAAAGGACAACAGAGAGTACAATAGCATTTACGGAAAGTAAAATATTGGCCTTTGTATCAGCTATATCACTGAGTGTCAAATGATTTTTAAGGGTAACCCGATATAAGGTCTGTATGCCCCGATCCGGACTTTCATTCTTGTATTTGGCCTTGAGTTTTTCCTTCTTGGCCATTGCCTTATCGGCCCGTTTCTGCTTGACCAGGCGATTCAGATTCTTTTCTTTCCCGGGCTCCCAGTGTTCTTTTGCGTAATCTGTATAAAAGCGATGCTCGGAACGGAACATATTGATATTGACATTGAGCCATTCTGCCTGGGAATACGTCTTAATTCCCAGTAATTCCAACTCTTCTCGCAAGAATTCAGTGGTTTCCCAATAACTTTTTTGACCAAAATGAGAGGCATCAGCATCGCGAATGATCTCTTGTTCTATAGTCTTGGGCTCAGCGTAACGTTCGGTGCTCCGGATAATCTCCTTGATCTTCTTTAGTTTTTCCGGGTCATACCCTTCCTTACTAAGGAATTCCTCAGCGATCTCGCAGCTCTTTTCCTCATGTTCTTCAGTCCCCTTGGTATAGCCTGTATCATGGAACCAGGCGGCTAATTCCAGTAACTCCGGATCCGCCCCGTTAACAGTGCCGGATTCCAGTATTTCTTTTGTACTTTTAACTACACGCTGTGTATGTCGCAGATTATGATAGTGGATATTAGGGTCTAATTCCGTTGCAAGGAGCCGACTCACATACTTTTCTGCTTTTTCTGTAATTTGAGACATATAATTCGACTAAAAATCCCCTCCAAATTACAAAAATAATGAAGAACTCGACTAAACCAACCGTCGCGCTTATTGCGCTATTCTTTCTTTCTGCATGTGCCACCTATGATCTACAATTCGATGCAACACCGCAACCGGATACGAATCCGGAGGCAGGGGTGCTGCACACCTTTTATTTGATCGGTGATGCGGGAAATTCCCCAATAGGAACACAATCTTCGGCCTTGAAGGCCATGGGAGATGCATTAAAAACTTCAGATAAAAACACTACAGTTCTGTTTTTAGGAGACAATGTTTACCCAGATGGTCTGCCAAAAAAAAATGAAGAGGAAAGGGAATTCGCAGAACACCAACTTAACGTTCAAACCGCGATCGTAAAAGATATAGCAGGGAAGGCCATCTTTATCCCGGGGAATCACGACTGGTATAGCGAAGGCCCCAAGGGGGTTAAAAGACAGGAACGCTATGTGGAGGAGATTTTGGGGAATAACAGTTTTCTCCCAGAGGACGGCTGCCCTATCCGCAAAGTAGAAATTAATGAGGCCATAGAATTGATCGTTGTAGATACAGAATGGTATCTCACCAAATGGGATAAACACCCTACGATCAATGATGATTGCGAGATCCGAACCCGGAGCCGATTTTTTGACGAATTTGAAAGTCTGATCAAAAAGGCACGCGGAAAAACTACGATCGTAGCCCTACATAATCCAATGTTTACCAATGGTCCGCATGGGGGTCAATATTCTTTCGGCCAGCATATGGGGCCGCTTCCCGTCCTTGGCACTTTAAAGAATATCATTCGAAAGACCGGGGGTGTGTCGCCTCAGGATCTGCAGAATAAACGCTATGATGCATTCAAAGACCGCATTGTCACATTGGCACAGGAAAACGATAAAACCATCTTCGTATCCGGGCATGAACACAGCCTTCAATACCTGGTAGAAAATAACATTCCCCAGATCATTAGTGGCGCTGGATCTAAAGTGAATCCTACACGGAATGTAGGCTCTGGTAAGTTTAGTTACGGCACTCAGGGCTATGCAAAATTGCTGATCTACAAAGATGGCTCCTCCAAGGTACAATTCTTTGCTGCAGAAGAAGATGCATTCGTCTATCAAGCGGCCGTACTTCCTGCGGATAATATAAAAATACCGACTTATGATGCACCCATCCCACCGACATATACAACGTCGGTTTATACCAAGGAAGAAACTGAGAGATCCGGATTTTTTAAATGGTTCTGGGGCGAAAGATATCGGGAAGTTTTCAGTAAGGAGATCACCGTACCTACCGTTAAATTAGATACGATGTTTGGCGGGTTAACTCCTATAAGAAGGGGAGGAGGCCACCAATCTAACTCCTTGCGCCTGTTAAACCCGGAAGGCAAAGAGTATGTGATGCGGGCAATCCGGAAAAATGCTGTTCAATATATTCAGTCAGTTGCATTTAAGGAACAGTTTGTTCGAGACGAATTCACAGATACCGATACAGAAGATATTGTAATGGATTTCTTTACAGCATCACATCCGTATGCCTTTTTGGCCATTGGGGAACTATCAGATGCTGTGGGGATATACCACACGAATCCAGAGCTATACTATGTGCCCAAGCAAAATGCTATTGGACAATACAATGATGAATACGGAGATGAGCTATATATGATCGAAGAACGCGCTGCTGACGGTCATGGGGACAATTATTCTTTTGGCTATTCAGATCAGCTTATCAGCACGCATGATATGATCGATAAGCTGCGAAAAGATGAAGATCATATTGTGGATCAGAAAATGTATGTGCGAGCTCGCCTGTTCGATATGTTACTTGGGGATTGGGACCGTCATTTTGATCAATGGCGATGGGCGGTTTTTAAAGAAAACGGTAAGACTATCTACAGGCCGGTTCCTCGTGACAGGGACCAGGCTTTTGCCTTAATGGATGATGGCTTTGCTACCGGACTGGCTACGACATTAGTGCCTCCAATCCGACTTATAAATTCCTACGAAGAGGAATTAAAAAGTCCGAAATGGATGAATTTGGAACCCTTTCCACTAGATATGGCGTTTATGACCCAAATGGATCGAAAGATTTGGTGGGATGAAGCCCAATATATACAATCACAGATCACCGATGAGGTGATCGAAAAGGCATTCTCACTTCTGCCCGAAGAAGTTCAGGATCAATATGTAGACACTATTAAAAAGACATTAAAAGGACGGAGGGGTAATCTTACGACTATAGCCGATGAATACTTCCATATTATCAATAAGTATGGGGTGATCACAGGAACGGATAAGGACGACTGGTTTGAAATAGAGAGAATGCCGAAAGGACAGACCAAAGTATCAGCATTCCGCATCAAAGGAGGGGAGAAAGCAGACCTGCTCCATGAACGAACCTATGAAAGAAGTGAAACAAAAGAGATCTGGCTATATGGGCTGGATGATAAGGATTACTTTTTGGTTAAAGGCAAAGGATCGAACCTTATCAAACTACGTATCATTGGCGGTTTGAATAATGATAGATATGATATCCAGAACGGGAACAAAGTGCATGTCTATGATTTCAAGAGTAAGAATAACACCTTGCTCACCGGGAAAGGGCGTAATCACATCAGAGATGATTACGATACCAATAATTATGATTATAAACGACCGAAATACAATTCCAATGTCCTGATCCCTACTTTTGGGGGCAACCCTGATGATGGATTGAAATTTGGCTTGGCAAATACATTGACTGTCAATGGATTTGAACGAAATCCTTTTACCTCAAAACATGTCTTTGCAGCTAATTATTTTTCATCTAC
>JAHHLF010000145.1 GCA_018679315.1 Bacteroidia bacterium
ATCTGGTCTTCAGGATCTTGTTAACCTCTCGCCTTAGTTGAATATATCCCTTCATTAATATTCTTCTAAAAAAACATCTGCACGATCGAGATAATTCCGATCACCAGGATTAAGGCGCAACTAATGCCAAAATATTTAATGGCACTGTTCACGCTTATAAATTTTTGATCAATGATCTTACACTCTGCATGGATCTGTTCTGCCAATTGTCGATAGAAATCCTCTTCTTTCCCAAAAATCTCGATGATCTTATCGCCATATTCGTCTATATCCCCAAATGAATGAACGGCATCCCTGAAAAAGAGCACATTACTATCGTACTTCATTTCAATTTGCGGCCTGAAACATTTAAAACAGTGATATACCGAGATCAATACGGATATGAGCCAAACCCCTCCTATAATCATCAGGAGTTTGCTTTCCACAAGAACAGGTCGGATCGCTTCAAGCCTTTCAAATAATAACCCTATGATCAAACTGTGGAAGGAAAAGATAACACCGGCCTTAAATTCTGCAGCTCTGATGAGTTTCTCTAATCGTTCAAGTTGCTCCCAATAATTATTAGGATCTTGTTTCATGCAAACTGTGCTTACTTAAAAAGGGAGGATTTTATAGTATCAGTCGACCTTGCATCCGCAATTACAGCGATAACTGGGGGTGAAATTAAGGGAAATTTCCAATAATTCGATTACAACTCCCCTACTTTTTGTGACTATATACATATAAAAAACTACGGCAAGTTTACATTTTTAGTACCTTTTAGGAAAACTCAGGACATGAATACAATTGACAGGCGAAATTGGTTGCGAACAGTAGGATTAGGCGGAGGGTTCACATTATTAGGTGGGTTACCAGCACTTGCAGATACGGCCATCCCAAGGCACATCTCCTCCACAGGGCCAATAAAATTAAGTTCCAATGAAAATCCATACGGACCTTCATCACGGGTCCGGGAAGTGATCAAACAAAATTTTGATAATGCCTGCAGATATCCCTTTTCCTTCTTAAGGGGTTTGGTCGATATGATCGCCGAGAAGGAAGGTGTTAGCAAAGACCATGTAGTGGTCACCGGGGGCTCTACGGAAGGCTTAAAGGCCTGTGGTTTGGTATTTGGCCTTAATGATAAAGAAGTGGTTGCCGCCGATCCTACCTTCCAGGCGCTCCTGCGATATGCAGAAAACTTTGGAAGCAAAGTGCACCGTGTACCTTTAAATGAGACCATGCACCACGATTTGGAAGCTATGGGCAACAAGATCAATGGAAATACCGGACTCGTGTTTATCTGCAACCCCAACAATCCTACTGGTACCTTGTTGGACAGTAATGACTTGATCGATTTCTGCAATACCTATGAAAAAGACACGGTCATTTTTAGCGACGAGGCGTATTACGACTTTATAATGGAACCAGACTATCCTTCGATGATCACCCTGGTTAAAAAAGGCAAGAATGTCGTGGTCTCAAAGACCTTTTCAAAAGTCTATGGCCTGGCCGGATTGCGGATTGGCTATCTCATTGCAAGACCGGATATCGCTACACGCTTAAAGAATGCTATTATGGCCATGTCTAATGTCCTGGCTATTGAAGCCGCTAAGGAAGCCCTGAGAGATGATGAATTCTATACCTATAGTTTACTTCAAAATACAAAGGCTAAAAAATTAATTTACAGTACGTTAGAAGAATTAGATCTGCCCTATATTAAGTCGCATACCAACTTTATATTCTTTAGATCCGGACGTTCCATACATGAGCTTATTCCGGCCATGCGGGATGAAGGAGTACTGATTGGCAGGCCTTTTCCACCCAAATTAGATTGGGCACGGATCAGTACCGGGACTTTGGAAGAAACCGAATTATTTAATCGCGCTTTGACCAAGATTCTGGGTTAATGACCACTAATCTAAAGGTTGATAAGTAGCTGTAGAAAATTCTTCTATAGGTATCTCTTTTTTTGTACCTTAATTGCACTTCCCTCCAATTCAATTACCAAGTTTCACCAGTCAATGTTTCGAACTCCAACAGTACATGCTTTCATTTTTTCACTGCTCTCTTTTACTACGGTTATTGGACAAGACCAGCGCATTGCCGATAGTCTAATTATTATCTATGAGCAAGGGAGTTTAGCCGGCGATGAGAAACTGGAACTTCTTAGGAAATTGTCTTATAATGAGAAAAGAGATCTTAACAAGGCTTTATCCTATGCAGAGGAGCTTATAGTTCTATCGACCACTGCAAATGATCTCATTTCTCTTTATCGTGGGTATCGACAAGAAGCAGAGATCAATCTGCAGCTAGGGAATTTTGATTTGGCACTGGAAGCCTATTTTAAAAGCCTGGAAACAGCCAAAAAAGCAGAATATCATCGTGGCCAAGGGAGTGCGATGACGGGCATTGCCGACACCTATTCCGAAATGGGTAACGCCTCCAATGCAACCGAGTATTACAATCAGGCGATCACCTTTCTTCGTACAACAGAAGATACAATCGCAGTAGGCATCGCGATTATCAATGCCGGGGATGAGTATTTTAAAGCGAAAAAATACGATTCTGCTCTAGCCTATTTTAAAGAATCCGCAGCGATTTTTGAACAGCAGGACTATCCGATAGGCAAGGCCTATGCCCAGGCAAATACGGGGATGGTCCAGGCTGCAACAGGAGATTTTGAATTGGCAAAAACTAATATCAATCAGGCTGTTGCCGTCCTTGAAGAGATGGAAGACTCCTATGCCATCTCCGAGTACCTGACCTATATGGCCGATAGTTATTGGGAAGAAGACGATACAGGGTCCGCCCTAGACTATGCACACCGAAGCCTGGATATGGCACGGAAATTTGGGATCAAGCAGCAGGTTAGCGATACCCATCTGAAACTATCTGCTTTTTACGAAGATCTAGGGCAAACAGAACAATCTCTACAACATTTTAAAGATCATATAGCCTATAGGGACAGTGTAAACAACCTGGCAGCCGTTCAACGTATGGCCGACCTGAGAACCGATTATGAAGTTTCTCAAAAACAGGTGGAAGTAGATCTGTTGAGTCAACAAAAACGCAACCAGCAGATCGTCCTGGCCTCAGTTGGAGTCTTAGCAGCAGTCTTGCTGTGGTTCTTTGTGGCTATTCGCAGGGAAAAGAAAAAATCAGATACGCTCTTGTTGAATATCTTGCCGGAAGAAATAGCCAGAGAGCTAAAAGAAAAAGGAGAAGTAGAATCGGTGCGTTTTGAAAATGTTTCTGTATTGTTTACAGATTTCGTGCAGTTCTCCAAAGTAGCTGAAGCGGCCGATCCCAAACAGCTGGTAAAAAGCCTGGATTATTATTTTAGAAGGTTTGATGAGATCACAGTAAAATATGGCCTGGAGAAAATTAAAACTATCGGAGATGCTTATATGTGTGCATGCGGACTCCCATCACCCGATCCTGATCATGCAGCGAATACCGTAAAGGCAGCCCTGGAAATGGCGGCTTTGGTCCAAGAATCGCTAAAAAGTCAAAACGGTTTAGATCGCTTTCAATTCCGGGTCGGCATTCATTCCGGTCCGGTGATCGCAGGCATGGTAGGCACCAAAAAATTCCAATATGATATCTGGGGGGATACCGTTAATATCGCCTCAAGAATGGAATCCAGTTCAGAACCCGGGAAGATCAATATTTCGGAGACCACCTACAATGCGATAAAAGATGAATTTGATTGCACATACCGCGGTGAGATCGATGTCAAGAACCGGGGGGCATTGAAAATGTATTACTTGAATTAATAAGTATTCTACAGCCTTTCCACTACCCCAACCATCCTAATCTGATCAGGCAGTTAAGGGAAATTCTACGTCAGGTTCATTCCTCGTGAAAAATATTTTGAATAGCTTTAAATAAATTCTCTATAATGAAGCTTGATCTAAATTTTATACGCGACCAGTTCCCTGCTTTTTCAGAGCCTTCCCTTCAGGGTTGGGCTTTTTTTGAAAATGCCGGTGGATCCTATCCATGCAAGCAGTTCCTCAACAAATTCACCAGTTTTTATGCAAAAAACAAGGTCCAGCCCTACTACCCATATCCTGCTTCTAAAATGGCCGGGGAAATGATGGATACTTCCTATGAGCGAATGGCAAGCTACCTCGGTGTTGATGCAGAAGAAATTCATTTCGGCCCTTCCACTACGCAGAATGTGTACGTATTGGCCAATGCCATGCGTCCGATGTGGAAGGATGGAAACGAGATCATTGTTTCCTGTCAGGATCACGAAGCCAATGCAGGAGCCTGGAGAAGATTAGCTAGCCGAGGGATAAAGATCATTGAGTGGCATGTAAATGCGGAAACTGGTTTGCTGAATACAGAGGAATTGAAAGGACTGTTTACCGACAAGACACGGATGGTGGCGTTTCCGCATTGTTCCAATGTCATCGGTCATATTAATCCTGTTAATGAGATCAGTGAAATGGCCCATGACCATGGAGCGCTCTGCGTGGTAGATGGCGTTGCATACGCCCCTCATGGATTTCCGGATCTAAGAACACTGGGGGCAGATATTTATCTCTTTTCGCTCTATAAAACGTTTGGACCGCATTTAGGCTTGATGTATGTGGATAAGCAGCTGATCGTGAAAATGGAAAACCAATCTCATTTCTTCAAAGAAGGAATTACGAGGAGTATGTTAACGCCTGCCGGGCCCGATCACGCACAAATTGGGGCCACAAGCGGAATACTGGATTATTTTGACGCCGTTTATGAACATCACTTCAGTGAAGAAGCCACAGCTACCGAAAGGAATCTTGCACTAACCCAATTATTCCGGCAGACAGAAAAAGCCCTGATGGAACCATTATTGGAATATTTGAGATCACGCCAAAACATTAAAATCTTAGGCCTGGATCAAACAGAAGCAAGAGTCCCAACCATTTCAATCCTTCCTCACCATAAAAGCATTGAAGAAGTGTATGCAGCGCTTACCAAACATCAATTAATGCTGGGTACGGGCGACTTTTATGCAGCGCGACCGCTTATGGATATGGGGATCCCCCGGGATCCTGGCGTTTTGAGAATGTCTTTTTTGCATTATACCAGCAGGGAAGAAATCGATCAGTTGATGGAAGGTCTAAAGATCGCGTTATAGGAGGGCACTATGAATTTCGCGAATCGCTTTACAAGAATTCTGACAAATGCCTTTTATTTTATGCCCATATGCATTCTTCCCATTCTAGGATTTGGACAGGACAGTAACAATGAAAATGATCCAAAGGAAATAATTGGGTATCCGATTAATGACATTGAGCTTCAAATGGATGGCATTGTGGATGAAGCGTTTTGGTTAACTATTCCGGGCAATGGCAATTTCCTAATGCAAGAACCGAAAGAAGGAGGAGAACCTACAGAGCGAACAGAAGTAAGAGTCGCCTACGATAGCAAAAATCTTTATCTCGCAGTAGTTTGTTATGATAGTGATCCGTCAGATATAAAGGCTTTTCAAAAGAAGAGGGACGCATCCCTGGAGACGGACGATCGTTTTAGATGGATCTTTGATACATTTATGGACAAGCGAAGGGCCTATTTTTTTGAAATCAATCCCTCCGGATTACGGGGAGATGGTCTCATTTCTTCAGGCCAGGGCCAAACTTTGAATAAAGACTGGGATGGTATCTGGCAAGCATGGACCTATATTGGTGATTTTGGTTGGTCTGCCGAAATCAGGATCCCCTTTCGGAGCATAAACTTTGATGCTAAAAGTGAAGTCTGGGGCATTAATTTTCAAAGGACCATACGTCGTAATAACGAAGAACTACTGTGGACAGGTCACCGCCGAAATCAGGGATTGTTACGACCTCAGAATGCCGGTATTCTTACAGGCCTTGTTGATCCATCGCAGGGAATAGGGTTGGAAATTGTCCCCTATGCCATTGCTCAGTCCAGCAAAGAATATGATGAGGAGAACGATGAGTCGAACAATACTACTTCCGCCGATCTCGGATTTGATATCAATTACAATATTACATCCCAATTAAAGGCCTCTTTCACATACAATACTGATTTTGCGCAGACCGAGGTGGACGATCGACAAATAAACCTTACTCGATTTCCTTTGCGTTTTCCCGAAAAGAGAGATTTTTTCCTTGAGGGATCCTCAATTTTACAATTTGCTCCTCGAAGTGGCGTAGACCCCTATTTTAGTCGCAGGATCGGACTGGTAGACGGGATACCTATCCCTATTATGTATGGAGGTCGTCTAATTGGAAATATCGATAAGAATAACATTGCACTCTTACACGTACGTACAGGAAAAAAGGGGGACCTGAATCCGGAAAGTTTTACAGTGGCCAGGTACAGACGAGATTTTTGGAAAGAAAGTTCTATTGGCGTTTTGTACACAAATAGAAGTACTGAGGGTGATCTATTGTTAGATAATCCGGTTCAAAATAGAAATACACTGGGCGCTGACCTCACTTTGAGTACTTCCGAATTTTTAGGGGATAACGTACTACAGTTCTCAGCCTTTTTTATTGGGCACAACCCTGCTTCACCTCTTGACGATTCCACTTCATTGCTGGATCGATCGGTACGTGGTCTAAGGTTTAATTTCCCCAACCAACCCTGGTCTGCATGGGTTTCGTACAGGGAATTTGGACAAGAGTACGATCCGGCAGTAGGGTTTAACCGCAGGAACGGTTTCAAAAGGCTACAACCAGCTATAAACTATGCTCCTCTGTTTGAAAAAAGCAACATCATAAGAGAAATAGAATGGGGTATATACTACGAGTATCTCACTTCCTTAGAAAACGAACTTCTAACTGAAAATCTTAGGTTTACCTTAGGGGAGATCAGGTTTGAATCAGGTGAGAGCCTGGGCGTTGAAATTTCTAGAAACTTTGAACTTCTCGATGAAAATTTTGACATACTTGGTGACGGTTCAGTAATTGTGGCTCCAGGAGAATATATGAATTGGGGTTACGAATTGGAGGCATCTTCCGCAACTTTTCGCAAGGTATCCGGATCTATTGGTTATGAAGCCAGTGGTTTTTGGACCGGGGATATCTCAAGCTTGGAATTGGCTTTAACCATTCGCCCGGTACCCGGCATTAATCTGGTAAGTGCGTACAGGCATGCCAAAGTAACTGCTGAAAATAGTGGATTTAATACCAATTTATTCCAATTAGATCTTGGCTTTGATTTTACCCCTGATATTTCACTTTCGTCAATCATACAGTTTGATGATGTAAGCGAAGTTCTAGGGACCAATACCCGTTTTCGATGGATAATTACTCCCGGGACCGACATTTTTTTTGTGTATAACCACAATTGGCTGAACAACACAGAATTGAATAAAAGGTTTTTTACAATACAACAGGGAGGGGCGATGAAGGTTGTGTATACCTATCGTTTTTAGGGCAGGTAATAGTTTTAGAGTTGAAAATGATCGAGGGAGCCCTAATTACTGCTAATTAATTGAAATTTGTGATTACGTACTTACAACTACCCCAACCACCCCTCGCGGTCCAAACTCCTGTACTGGATAGCCTCTGCAATATGATCTGGCTTGATATCTTTCTCAGCTGACAGATCGGCTATGGTACGGGCTACTTTTAAGATCCGGTCATAGGCCCGGGCCGATAACTTGAGTCGCTCCATAGCTGTTTTCAATAATTCCAGGGATGCTTTATCGAGGGGACAGAATTTTCGGATCGACTTTGTATTCATCTGGGCATTGTAATGCACTGAGTCCATTTCTTTAAATCGGTCTGTTTGGATATTTCGAGCAGCGATCACCCGTTTCCTGATGGCAAGACTGGGCTCTCCTTTTCGGGAATCGGCCAATTCCTCAAAGGCTACCGGCGTCACTTCAATATGAATATCGATCCTGTCCAACAAGGGACCGGAGATCTTCCCGAGATAACGCTGCATTTCTGCCGGCGTGGCTGGGTTCGATCTGCCGGTTTCATTGAAATAGCCGCTCGGACTCGGGTTCATGCTGGCAACCAGCATAAAACTTGAGGGATAGGTCACCGTAAACCGCGCCCTTGAAATTGTCACCTCACGGTCTTCCAGGGGTTGCCGCATAACTTCCAGGACACTCCTTTTGAATTCCGGCAGCTCATCCAGAAACAACACCCCATTGTGAGACAAGGAGATCTCGCCCGGTTGCGGATAAGACCCCCCTCCTACCAGGGCAACATCCGAGATGGTATGATGCGGGCTCCGGAACGGCCGTTGATTCAACAAACCCTGGTTCTTTATCCTTCCTACCACGCTGTGGATCTTTGTCGTCTCCAGGGCCTCATCGAGTGTCATGGGCGGCAAAATGGAAGGCAGACGTTTGGCCAGCATAGTTTTCCCCGCACCCGGCGGACCGATCAAAATGATGTTGTGTCCGCCCGCTGCAGCGATCTCCATACAACGTTTAATACTCTCCTGTCCGCGTACATCCGAAAAATCAAATTCCGGGAATTCCAGTTGCTTGAAAAACTCAGCCTCAAGATCTACATGTGTCGGCGTCAAGGCAGCACCTTCATTAAAAAACCGGATCACCTCATCGATGGTTTGCACACCAAATACCTCAATTCCCTCTACAATAGCGGCTTCTTTAGCATTTTCAGCAGGGAGTATAAACCCTGTAAATCCTTCCTCTTTGGCTTTTATCGCAATAGGCAATGCGCCACGTATGGGTTGCACTTCCCCATCCAGTGAAAGTTCCCCCATGATCAGGTATTCGGAAATTGACCCGGCATCTATTTGCCCGGAAGCGACCAGAATGCCCATGGCCAGGGTCAGGTCATAGGCCGATCCCTCTTTCCGTAGATCGGCTGGTGCCATATTGATGGTTATCTTCTTACCCGGGATCTTAAAGCCATTATTCAGCAAAGCAGCCGCGATG
>JAHHLF010000043.1 GCA_018679315.1 Bacteroidia bacterium
TCACTCCTGAAGAAAGAGACATCACTGCTTCTGTTTACGCTTCCGTCACGGTGCAGCCGGACAGCCTATATCAGGTATACGCCGCCGTTGGGGGCATCCTGGACGAACTTGTTGTTGAGGAAGGGGATGCACTAAAAAAAGGCGATGCTATAGTTAAGATCGTAAACAATCAACCCGAATTAAATTCTGAAAATGCCCGACTCAATTTAGAATTGGCCAGAGAGAATTATTCCGGGTCCAATGCAGTGCTGCAATCTCTGAAAGATGAGATCCTGGCAACCCGACTCCAACTAAAGAATGATTCCCTTAATTACTTCAGGCAGAAAGCACTTTGGGAGCAGCAGATCGGATCTAAATCAGAATTTGAAACCAGGGAACTGGCATATCGACTTTCCCGAAATAGACTCGAAGTGCTTGAGGGTAACCTGGCAAGGACATCGAATGAGCTTCGCACAAAATATATTCAGGCACAAAACAATTATCGATCGGCACGGATCACGAAGGAAGATTTCACCGTAGCCAGCAAAATTAACGGAACCCTCTATGCTTTCTATAAAAACCCGGGCGAAATCATAAACACCATGGAACCTATTGCAGCTGTTGGAAAGACGGATGACTTCCTGGTAGAAATGCTGGTAGATGAACAGGATATTGTCCAGATAAAAAAAGGACAGCAGGTTTTAGTCACCCTGGATGCATATGCCAACAAGGTATTTGAAGCCTCGGTAAGCAAGATCATCCCAAAGAAAGACGAACGATCCCAAACTTTTAAAGTAGAGGCCTTATTTGCGGATCCTCCTGATAGGCTTTACCCCGGACTTGCAGGTGAAAGTAATATCGTCATAGGTCGGAAAGAGAATGCACTTACTATTCCGAGATCCTACCTGGTCAATGGAGACCGGGTAAGAACAGAAGAGGGGCTGCAAAAGGTTGTTCTGGGATTGGGAAATTTGGAATATGTGGAAATATTGGAAGGTATAGACAATACTACAGCACTACTAAAACCTGAAGAATGACCAATTGGCGCGTAATATTTCTGATCGCCAGGACACATCTTGTTACCAAGAGGAAATCTACGGTTACAGCTACACTGGGCGTTACTTTTGGTATTGGGGCCTATATCACCCTGGTAAGCTTTATGACTGGTTTGAATAAAATGCTCGATGATCTTATACTGAACCAAACCCCGCATATACATCTCTACAACGAAATTGAACCTTCAGACAAACAGCCTGTCAGCATATATGATGGATTTAAGGATGCGCTCAATGTTGTGGAATCTATTAAGCCAAAGCAAAATCAACGCAAGATCCGGAATGCCATTCCCATCTTGAATTATTTGAAAGCACATGAAGATGTTAGGGGAGCTACACCGCAATTGCGCTCACAGATCTTTTACATTTCAGGGACTATAGAACTTGGAGGCAATCTTACGGGAATAGAAGTTATGGAAGAAGTGCGCTTATCTAATTTCAAGGATTACATAATAGAAGGAAGCCCGCAAGATCTGTATAATACCAATAATGGGATCCTATTGGGTGCCGGACTGGCAGAAAAAATGTCGCTCGGTTTGGGCGACAGGGTTCAGATCAGTACGATACAGGGTGCTGTATTCCCGTTGAAGATCGTTGGCATCTACCAAAGTGGGATAGCAGATATAGACAATATCCAGAGCTATACCAATCTTAATACGGTACAGCGGATCTCAGGCTATGCCCCAAACTATGTCACCGATATTAATGTCAAACTTTATGATCTTGAAAAAGCAGTGCCGATGGCCAGGGAAGTAAGCAGACAATTTAATGTGAAAGCCACTGATGTTAAAGCAGCCAATGCCCAGTTTGAAACAGGATCCAACATCCGGAACCTGATCACTTATGCTGTATCGGTCACCCTCCTGATCGTTGCTGGTTTTGGCATCTATAACATCCTGAATATGCTTATTTATGAAAAGATGAAAGATATAGCCATCCTTAAAGCTACCGGTTTTTCTGGCCGGGATGTACAATTGATCTTTATGAGCCAGGCCATTATTATTGGTGTTGTGGGTGCCTTAGCTGGTCTCTTACTTGGATTTATCTTGTCTCGAGTCATCGATCAAGTACCTTTTGAAACGGAAGCTTTACCCACCATTGAGACCTTCCCGGTAAACTATAAAGTAGGCTATTACCTTATCGGCGTATCCTTCGCTCTGGTGGCAACCTTTATTGCAGGATATCTTCCCTCTGCAAAGGCAAAGAAAATTGATCCGGTACAGATCATACGGGGTACATAATTTGAAATGGATGCATGTAATTGAAGCGAGACATATCGACAAATATTTCAGGAAGCCGGTAGAATTTCATGTCTTAAAAGATATCAGCTTTCGCATAGACAAGGGCGAATTCGCGACGATCATGGGCAAATCCGGATGTGGAAAATCTACTTTGCTATATATCCTTTCTACCATGGATACGGATTATGATGGTGAGCTTTATCTGAATGAAGAACTTGTGACCGGGCAACCTCATCAAGAGCTTTCTCGTGTGCGAAATAAGCATATTGGATTTGTCTTTCAATTCCACTATCTGCTCTCTGAATTCAGTGTACTAGAAAATGTGATGTTGCCGGCCAAAAAACTCGGGGAAAAAAGCACTGCAGAAATTGAGCACGATGCCATGGCAAAGCTTAATATGCTCAATATTGGTCAGTTGGCAGGAAAGAGGGCATCCCGTATCTCAGGTGGGGAAAAACAACGTGTTGCCATTGCCAGAGCCCTGATCAACAATCCGTCTATCTTAATGGGCGATGAACCTACAGGAAATTTGGACAGCTATAATGCAGAAAATGTCTTCCAGATTTTTAAGCAACTTAAAGAAGAAGTTGGGCTTTCTTTATTAGTTGTAACCCATGACAAAGATTTTGCCGATCGTTCTGACCGGATCATTCTTATGGAAGATGGTCGCATTACTGCTTAAAAGTTGAGCCACGGTATTGAAATACTTCCTTATATTTGACCTCTTTTTTAACTGCGCACGTGGCGGAATTGGTAGACGCGCTAGGTTGAGGGCCTAGTGACCGTTTTAGGTCGTGGAAGTTCGAGTCTTCTCGTGCGCAC
>JAHHLF010000024.1 GCA_018679315.1 Bacteroidia bacterium
AGACAAAACAGGCCGACTCAAGTCTACGCCAATGCGGATCCCATATGGATCTGTCCGTTCAAGAGAGTCTGCTTGGGATACTGCGGGATTTTGATCCTGAGACCAGGAAATTCCCATACAAAGAAGACACAATAGGCTAGTGAAATATCTTAACATGTGCGCTATCTATTGATTGAACAAAAGGTGTTGATATTTCTATACTTTGTATCCAATTGTTGGCATCTGCAGTAAGTACGGAATTGAGATCTTCATATTGGCCGATGAATCCACATGCTCGGGAAACGAAGGTACTAGTGGGGGTATAGGTAAATCTAAGTGTGTCTTGGTTACCAATTTCTGTCCCTTCGTCATCTTCCGAGTTGGTAATAAATACCAATTCTGTCACGCCCATGTCTAGTCGGAGAGGAATTCCAATAGAGTCTAAAGTAGACCTATCTGCAAATGATGTTATTGGTTCGCCATTTCCTATACCGGTCACCCGGATCCCTGGAACTGTCTTGGTCGACTCAGGATTTGCCTGGTCATAGAAGCGAATAATAAGCAAAGGTGTATCTCCGTCCACACAAATATCATCCTTTTCACACCCAAAAAGGAAAGCGGTCAGGAGTAAAGTCAGACTAAATAGTATGAGAAGGGAAGCAATTGGGAAGGGTCTTCTATGCATAGGGTATTAGGCCTGAGTAACTCTTTTTTTCAAAAGTACAACATTTTCAACATGATGTGTTTGGGGAAACATGTCTACCGGCTGTACTTTTTCAACGGAATATTTTTCATCTAACAGGGCCAGATCTCTCGCTTGCGTAGCACTGTTACAACTTACATATATGATAGTCGTCGGATCCATTTTTAGTAACTGTGCGATCACATCTTTGTGCATGCCATCTCTCGGAGGGTCTGTAATGACCAGGTCAGGAGCGCCATATAATTCAACCAAGGTGTCGTTTAGCTCGAACCTCATATCTCCAACATGAAACTTTGTATTGTCTAATCCGTTAAATTCTGCATTTTCCCGCGCAGCATCCACGGCATCAGGAACAGATTCAATTCCAATGACCTGGCGGGCATCAGCGGCAATAAATTGAGCTATAGTCCCGGTTCCACTATACAGGTCATATACCAGCTCATCGCCGCTAAGAGAGGCGAAATCACGGACTACTTTGTAAAGAGCATATGCTTGCTCGCTGTTGGTCTGATAGAAGGATTTCGCTGTGATCTTAAAAGTCAAGGAACCCATTTTCTCCATCAAATGATCCTTCCCATCATAGCAGAAGATCTCCTGGTCATAGAGTGTGTCATTTGCTTTTTGATTGATCACATATAAAAGAGAAGTGATCTGAGGAAAGTTAATTTTGAGGTGCTCCAAAACCCTATTGATCTGCTCCATGCGAGGCTCATAACACTGCAAAAGGACCATGATCTCCCCAGTTGATGTAGTCCGGATCATTAGGGTACGCAAGATCCCGGCCTGTTGCCTGGGATCAAAGAATGAGATTTCATTTTCGAGGGCAAAATTTCTAAGAGACAAGCGGATGTCGTTCGAAGGATCTGCTTGTAATAAGCATTCTTTTAGATCGAGTACACGGTCCCAGCGGCCTGGTATATGAAGCCCAAGACCGTTTCTGTGCGCCAGTGTATCTTGCTCTGAAATTTCGTCTTCTGTCAACCATCGTTGATTGGAAAAAGAGAATTCCATTTTATTGCGATAATGATAAAGTTCAGGAGCACCCAGGATAGGCGAAAATTCTGGCAATTCGACATGTCCGATCCGAATAAGGTTGTTTCTAACCGTTTCTTCTTTTATGGCGAGTTGCTCATTGTAATCGAGATGCTGCCATTTACACCCGCCGCAAACACCAAAGTGAACGCATTTTGGTGGTGTACGTTTGGCCGAAGGGGTATGGATCTTTACGATCCTTCCTTCCATATGCGATCGTCTCTTTTTGGTGACCTGTACATCAATGATATCACCGGGGGCACTAAAAGGAATGAAAATAACGCGGCCATCAGGGCTTTTGGCCACCCCCCTTCCTTTGGCGCCGGCACCGGTCACTTCTATTTGCTCCAATAGCGGTAATGGACGTTTTTTTCGCATGCGGCAAAAGTAGGTTGTTTTTCACAATCACCCATATAAAGGGGCATAGAAGCCATCAATTATTTGTAATTTAGCATTCGATCTGGATGATTTCTCTC
>JAHHLF010000084.1 GCA_018679315.1 Bacteroidia bacterium
AATGCCTGGGGAGCCGGTTCCATCCAGGCGTATTGTTCAGCTATTACTACAAGTCCGCTGCAAGAAATTGAGGCTAAGGGATACTTCATTGAGCACCCATCATTCCGGGCTTCTCATCTTTTTGGACTCTATGTTCCGGCACATAGAAATCTAAAAGCTATAAAAGAGGAATTGAAGAAGGCACAGATCAGCGTTTCCTATCGAGGCGAAGCGATCAGAGTAGCCCCACACGTATACAATTCTGAGGAAGATCTTAGAAAATTGGCCAGCTATCTTTAGTCCACAAAATTATTCCATGCATCCCACCCAAAATTCTATCTTTGCCCAAACTTTTGCGGTTGAGTGAATCGCTCATTTTTGATCATTTTGTACAGGCTCCCCAACTGAGGAATCTGCAGGATGTTATTGCTCGCTCCGAAAGATCTATTTACCTGCAGGGAGTTAATGGATCGGCCCTTTCCTTTATTACTGCACAACTTTTTAAAGATCTCTCCAGACCCTTTCTTTTCATAATGAATGATAAAGAAGAGGCCGCTTACTTGCTCAATGACCTTGAATTATTAGTTAAGAATATGCCTGTCCTTTTCTATCCTGGAAGTTACAGGCGACCTTATGAGCTCGAAGAAATAGACAATGCCAATGTGCTACAGCGCGCTGAAGTATTGAATCGTATTCAAAATAATTCTAAGCCCTATATACTGGTTTCCTACCCTGAAGCCCTTTTTGAAAAAGTAGTCAATAAAAAGGACCTGAAACGCGCAACCTTGAAATTAAGGTCGGGGGCTGGGCAATCCCTTGACAAACTCAATGAGACTCTTTTTGAATTCGATTTTAAGCGCGTGGATTTTGTTACCGAGCCCGGGGAGTTTTCACTGAGAGGCGGGATCCTGGATATTTTTTCCTTCTCACATGATGAACCTTACCGGATCGAATTTTTTGGCGATGAGATAGAAAGCATCAGAACATTCGACATAGAGTCTCAATTATCCATCAAAAAGGTCAATAAAATTGAGGTGATCCCAAATGTTGCGAATAAATTCCGCAAGGAAACCCGCATTGGCTTTTTGGAATTCCTGGATCCAAGATCCCTTCTATGGATCAACAATTTGGATTTGGTCAGAGATACACTGGATGGACTCTATAAAAAAGCTACTGATGTTTTTAGCAAAATAGAGAGTCCGCTTGCGCATATGTCTCCTGATCAACTTTTTATGCAGGGATCAAGTTTCATAAATGACGTGCAATCCTTTACTTCAATCTATCTGACTGTTCCAACTACAGACCAGGAGCTAGTAGGATCCAGTAAGAATAAGGTCCGTTTCGAAATAACCCCGCAACCCGTTTTCAATAAGAATTTTGACCTTCTGATCGAAAACCTCCGCACCAACCATCAGCAAGGGCTGAGCAACATAATCTGTTGCGCTTCACAACAACAGGCAGACCGACTTCATGAAATATTTGATGAAATCGTGGCTGAGGTACCATACAAAACACTTTTACTCCCTATACATGCCGGATTCGTTAGCCCTTCATTAAAGATCGCTTGTTATACAGACCACCAGATCTTTGAGCGCTATCACAAATTCCATCTGCGTAATAGCTATGCAAAAAAGCAAGCCATCACTTTAAAAGAGCTTAATAAGCTCGAGATGGGCGACTATGTAACACATATAGATCACGGGATAGGGAAATTCGGGGGCTTGCAAAAAATAGAAGTTGAAGGAAAGCAACAGGAAGCGATCAAACTAATGTATGGCGATAGGGATATCCTTTATGTAAGTATTCATTCATTACATAAGATCTCTAAGTATAATGGCAAAGATGGCGCCGTACCTAAGATCTACAAACTAGGTTCTGCCGCCTGGAAAAAGGTCAAGCAAAAAACGAAGAGTCGGGTTAAAAAGATCGCTTTTGATCTGATCAGTGTCTATGCAAAAAGGAGAATGAAGGAAGGCTTCCAATATGATCCAGATAGTTACCTTCAGCATGAATTGGAAGCCAGTTTCTTGTATGAGGATACTCCGGATCAAAGTAAGGTTACCGAGGAGATCAAGCGGGATATGGAAAGCCCGAAACCCATGGATAGATTAGTATGTGGAGATGTTGGCTTTGGAAAAACAGAATTGGCCATCCGGGCGGCTTTCAAAGCCGTGGATAATGGAAAACAGGTGGCTATTCTTGTGCCTACAACTATTCTGGCATTTCAGCATTACCGGACATTTTCAGAACGACTCAAAAATCTCCCTGTCTCTGTAGATTACCTCAATAGGTTTCGTTCTACAAAGGAAAAAAGAGAGATCCTGTCAAAATTAGCAGACGGCCGACTGGAAATTATTATAGGCACACATCAATTGGTAAATCCCAAGATAGAATTCAAGAACTTAGGCTTGTTGATCGTTGATGAGGAACAGAAGTTCGGTGTTTCCGTAAAGGAAAAGCTCAAGTCTATAAAAGAGAATGTGGATGTCCTGACATTGACAGCTACTCCGATACCCAGAACCCTGCAATTCAGCCTCATGGCAGCGAGGGATCTTTCAGTCATAAATACACCTCCACCCAATCGGTATCCCATTGAGAGCAGGGTAATTCGTTTTGATCAGGAATTGATCCGCGATGCGATACATTATGAGATCTCACGAGGAGGACAGGTCTTTTTTATCCATAACCGCATACAGAATATACAGGAAGTGGGGGGATTGTTGCAACGTTTGGTTCCTGATGCACGGATTCGGATCGGGCACGGACAATTGGAAGGCAAAAAACTGGAAAGATTGATGCTCGATTTTATGAATGGGGAATTTGATGTGCTGGTGTCTACTACTATCGTCGAAAGTGGCCTGGATGTCACAAATGCAAATACCATTTTTATTCACAACGCCAATAATTTCGGACTTAGTGATCTGCACCAAATGCGGGGACGCGTTGGGCGTAGCAACAAGAAGGCTTTCTGCTATTTTATTACCCCACCCTATGAAAGTATGTCAACCGAAGCGCGAAAACGCATCACGGCGGTAGAACAATTCACTGCCCTGGGGAGTGGTTTTAACATCGCCATGAAAGATCTTGAGATAAGGGGAGCCGGTGATCTCCTGGGGGGTGAGCAAAGTGGGTTTATCAATGAGATCGGATTTGAGACCTATCAAAAAATTCTCAATGAGGCGATCGAGGAATTGAAAGAGAATGAGTTTAAGGATCTTTACGGAGAGGAAGTACGTGAAAAAGGGTATAGTAAGGAATTACAACTTGATGCGGATCTGGAATTATTATTCCCTGATACCTATATCAACAATATTTCAGAAAGGCTTCATCTTTATACTCAATTAAACGCGGTAGAAAACGACAAAGCCTTGGCCAAGTTCGTTCTTGAACTCAAGGACAGATTTGGGGATCTTCCCCCCAGGGCCCGTGACCTGGTTTCTTCAATCCGATTAAAATGGGTGGCCAAATCCTTGGGCCTCGAAAAGCTCGTCTTGAAGAAAGGGAAGATGCTGGGTTATTTTATCGCAGATCAGGAATCGCCTTTTTATCAAAGTGATATGTTTACCCAGGTGATCAAGTATGTGCAGAAACATCCCGAAGAATGCCGGATCAAAGAAAAAGAAACCAGAAAAGGGTTACGACTCATACTGCGCTACGATAGAATAAATACTATCGACCAGGCCTTGAGCTCACTACGCAGGCTGGCCGGTATGACTGAAGATCAGCCCGTTAACAGTTCATAAACCATTTTGACTTTTTAGAAATAATAGAAAGCATCTTCAAGATGTTCCAATTCCATTCCCTTTTTTGTTTTAAAAGCAGTAATGATATCAAAACGAACTTCCAGTTCAATGTTATTGTTTATTACGTAATGATCTGCTGCTTCTACAAGTAATCTGATCTTCTTTTTGCTCACATGATCTGCGAGGTGGGCAATCCACTTTGAAGTCCTGGATTTTACCTCAACAAAAATGACCTGATCTCCTTTCTGAACTATCAGATCTACCTCAGCTTTTCGATATCTGTAGTTTCTTTCCAGAATTTTATAACCTTTTTTCAAAAGTAGATTTTGAGCAACTTCTTCCCCTTTTAACCCCAATAGATGTGGTGCATTCATAAGTATTATAGGATTTATCTTAATAGTGTAATTCATCGAAAAAAAGATAAATTTCATCGATGGAATTGGCCAAGTTTGTAATTTAGGCTGCATAATATCGAAATTGTTTTGTTTTCGATACTATCCATAACGTTAGAGCGTTAAGATGAAAGCCCCTAAGCACATGACCATTCTTAAAGCCTATAGTCTATGGAATTTTTTGTCAATTGTAATACCTCTACATTGGCGCCGTACACCCAACCACTTGATACCTACCGTGCGGCACATTTGTACAGGCGA
>JAHHLF010000192.1 GCA_018679315.1 Bacteroidia bacterium
TGTCTCCGGCATTTTCGGCACCAAATACGGTGTGCTGCATTTGCAAGGGGACGAATACCTTCTCTGCGATCACTTCCGTATACGGACGCTCAAAATACAGGCTCAGGCTGTGGCCTAATAGGGCAACGCCTGTGTTGGAATAGGCGTATTCCTTCTTGTCTAACAGTTTTAATTCATCTCTCAGATAATTGATTAATATTTCAGGGCTGTAATCTCTATATGGGTTGGTTTGATCCTTTACATGAGCAAATAAATTACCCGCCAGCCGGGGCATCCCTGAGGTGTGGTTAGCCAGTTCTTTTAGGGTGATGTCATTACCGGAATGAAATTCCATTTTCAAGAGTTCAGCCACGTTTTGATCAAGCAATAGGGCTCCTTTTACTACCTCTTGTGCAAGCAGGGTAGATGTAAACACCTTGGTTATCGACCCGATCTCAAAAACCGCTTCGGAATTATTGATCGTCACCAGGCTGTCATTCCGCCTTTCCACACCGTAAAATAGCGTTTGCTGTCCATCGATCAACGCAATTGCCAGCTGACTCCCATTTGGAAAGATCTTGACTTTTTCATGGATTAGCTCCGTATGGCTGTCGTTGAGTCCAATTACTGGCGAAAGCACATTGATAGCTTCTTGCGAGGTGCCCTTACAAGAAGCTAGGACGATTAGTATTATAAGGAGTTTACGAAGCATGATTTTATGTTGACTGTTGCGGGTTGACCGATTCTTTATTATTAGTACAAAGACCCCTTTTTCCGTGGCTGTATGTGAGCGAGGCCGTGAAGAATTGGCGAAACCTTGGAGCCAATTTAGGCCGAGGGAACGGTTCTGGAAATCTATGATTTTCAGAAACACCTAGGAAAAAGAAAAGAGGCCCTTTCTTTGCTTCGTTTCTTTGGGCCAGCAAAGAAATGAAGAGAAAGAAAAAGAAAAATTAATATTTCTTTAGTCGATTATAGTAATTATCATGAATCTTATAGGTAACCACCTTTCCTTCCACATCTCTAATAAACTCCAACTCCTCTCCTAATTCGCCATCATCCCGAACCCTGCGGAATACATCTCCTTCAATGTGCTTAAAGAAAGTCATATCATCTCCAGGTCTATCTACCGGTAGGGACAACGAAACCAGCTTGCCATTCCAGGACCCAAAATAGGTGGCATACCACCAGGGGTTATTAGAGTAAGAGCCGACGTAGTCGGACAGGTCCTTTGCGTCTTCTTTTGGCTTTTCTGTTTTAGTAAGGATCTGGTAGATCCCTCGTGTATACTTACCGGGATTCGTGCCACTGGCATTGATCATGGCTGTATAGGCGAATTTGTTTTTTAAGTCGAGCTGGAGGGTAGACCGGTAACCCGGACAAGAACCGCCGTGCCCTACCCAGGTAGTGCCATTGGGGCCTTTCCATACGCCAAATCCGAGTCCGCGTGTGACGTTCCATCCGGGGTCTGTAAAGTGCACCTGCTGCATGAGTTTTAGGGTAGCGGGTTTAAGGATCTCAGTGATGGTAGTGTCGCGTAAGCGGAATTGCCATTGGGCAAATTTCGCCAGGTCGAGGACGTTAGAGGCATACCCTGCTGCCGGGGCAATGCCCTGGGCTTGAAAAAGGGGGAGGACGAGCCTGTTGCCATCTGATTGTATGGCGGTCTGACCCACGGCAAGTTGTTTGCCAAATTGGTCTTTGGGTAATTCCGGATAGGTATTGTTAAGACCTAGGGGGTCTAGTATGTTCTGTTTGACATAGGCTCCATATTCCATGCCGGACACCTCTTCTACGATCTCTCCAAGCAGGGATAGCGCCAGGTTGGAGTATTGGTAATAGGTAGAGGCCGGGTAGAGGGTTTGTTGGTTTTGAAAACGGCCTTCGATCTCTTGTCGTGTAGGGAAATAGAAATCCCCTGTCCAATACGGATAGGCCGCTTCCCGTGGCAGCCCAGAAGAATGGGATAGCAGGGAGCGCACCGTAATGGGCCCACTAGCCGGGAATTGTTGGGCAACGTTGTAGTTAGGTAAGAACTTCTCTACGGTATCATCTAAGCGCACTTTCCCCTGGTCATAGAGTTGCATGACCGCTACGGCCGTAAAGAGTTTAGAGATAGAACAAATAGAACATAGCGTAGATGTTTCTGTTTGATCCGTTTCATTAGCCATACCATAGGCTCCGGACCATAGGATCTCCTGATCTTTCACCACAGCTGCAGAGATTCCTGGTAGCTTGTCAAAGGCTTGCTGTGTTTCTAGCCATTTGTCGATTAAGGTATAAGCTTCTGAGTAGTTTTTTTCGTTGTCTTGAGAGTAGGTAAATGGTGCAGTTAGGAGGAAACTAAAGATTACTGCGAGAAGAATCTTGGTTGATTTCATGTTCTAATAATTATTGAACCTTCAAGATAAGCAAATCTAATTCTTCATTTCTTTGCTTGCACAAAGAAACGAAGCAAAGAAAGTGCACTTTTTCGCTATGTATTTCCAAAAAGCATTCACTTTTTGGAACCATTCGCAGCGGCTAAATTCTTTCCAAGGCTTCAAGAATTCTTTACGCCGCTACTCTTTATACTACGGAAAAAGGAGCCTTTCGTTCAGAGGGAATTAGGTCGGTTTATTTTGTTCACGAAGTAAGGGATAAATCGATCAGGGAATTGCGAGCCAAAACCCCGGCCTAATTTGGTTTTCGTTGGAAATCCAGTAATTTTTACCGGGGCTGTAGGAAGCCGTCCAAAGAGCATTTTGCAACGCAAAAGCGGTCTGGATTGCGCGGCGTAAAAATTGCGCCTGATTTGCAGAAGACCAAATTCAGCCTAGATTTTTTTGCTTACTTTTTTCATCAATGGAAAAAAGTAAGGGAAGAAGGTTTGGAATTTGGAATTTGGTACTTGGAATTTAAAACCAGCTATCTAATAGTCCATCCCCCATCAATAAGCAATACCTCTCCTGTAATCAAGGAAGCGGCATCCGAGGCCAAAAACACAACAGCCCCTGCCACTTCCATAGGTTTGCCAATTCGGCCTAAAGGAATCCTGTCTACGACACTTTGTCTAAAAGCGGGATCTTTTAACCAGGGTTCAGTCCCCGGGGTTTCTATAAAAGTAGGCGCTACGGCATTGACGTTAATATTATATTTTGCCCATTCTGAAGCCAGGTTTTTAGTTAAATGATTGACCCCTGCTTTGGTCATACAATAAAC
>JAHHLF010000012.1 GCA_018679315.1 Bacteroidia bacterium
GGAATTGGCATTTAATTTTAAGATCTACAACAAGATCGTGGAAGTCTTTTTCCCGGAGGTGGAGTTTGGCCCGAATACATTTATCAGAGGCAGTATCATTTCTGACGAAGGGGATCTTAAACTTACTTTCCGTTCGCCCAACATTTCGGCTTTTGGAAATCACATGCAGAATATTGATGTGAAAATTGACAATAAGAATCCCTTATTCAATACCTATGTTTCTGTTGCCGATGTGTCTACCGTCTACTATGATGTCAAGGATTTTAGCCTGATCAATACCACCCTGACCGATACGTTGTTCTTTCGTACGGAATTTAAAGGGGGGAGTCTGTATAATGACAGTTATAATTTAAATTTCTATCACACTTTCAACGAGAATAATAATAGTGTGATCGGGCTGAAACGATCAGATGTTAGCTTTAAGGGGAACACCTGGGTCTTGAATAAAGATGGAAATCAGCAGAACAAAGTAATCCTTAGCAGGAATCTCGACAGTGTCACTATCGATGAGATCGTCATGAATAATGATAATCGGGAACAGATCCGACTCAGGGGAAAACTCGCCGATTCTACTTATAAAGACCTGCAACTGCAATTCAAAATAGTATCCCTGGATAAGATAGCACCGGCAATTGACAGCTTGAATCTTAGCGGAGAGGTCAATGGAAATCTGAATATCCTCCAAAAAGACAATGTATACCTGCCATCCTGTAATCTTGAAGTGGCAGATTTTGCGGTAAATGACCTGGAATTAGGAAAACTTAGCGTAGGGATCGTGGGAAATAAGGATCTCAGCGATTTTGTAGTGAGCTCACAAATCGTTGAAAATGGACGTGAAAAATTAAATGTCATCGGAAATGTGATCAACAAGGGGGAGATACCTGAAGCCAACCTGATAGCTTCCTTCGATAAATTTGCCTTAGAGCCTTTTAGCCCGCTTGGAGAAGGCGTTATTACCAATATACGAGGGAGCCTCAATGGCACCGTTCAGGTCCAGGGAGATATCCGGAATCCGGATATAGAAGGAAGGCTGGCATTGGATGAAGCGGGTATTGCCATCCCGTATTTAAATGTGGACTACGACTTTAACCGCAATGCGGATGTAAGACTTACTGGGCAGACTTTCCGGTTCAACAATATTACCTTGACAGACATATCAGAAAAAACACGGGCTAAGATGAATGGTACCATTAAGCACAAATTCTGGCAAGATTGGAGCCTCGATCTGGACCTTGCCACCCTGGATGACAGATTCCTCATTTTAGATACCGAATTTGAAGAAGAGGTATTATACTATGGCAGTGGCTTTGTGAACGGTACAGGGAAGATATTTGGCCCTACAAGGGCGCTGACCATAACTTTTGATGGGGCTACAGGTGCAGGTACGGAATTAAAAATACCCATTAGCGATGTGGCCTCAGTAGGCGATTACTCCTTTATTAATTTCATAGAACGCGATCAAATTGAATCTGTAGATGTCCAACGAACACTGAGGGATTACGAAGGACTGGAACTAGAATTCGATCTGGTAGTCACCCCTGATGCCGAGGTGGAGATAATTGTGGATCCCAAAACTGGAAGTTCCTTAAAAGGCACTGGGGAAGGGATTTTGTTGATTGAAATTAATACGAATGGTAAGTTTAATATGTTCGGGGATTTTGTAGTTGTCACCGGGGAGTACCGATACAGATTTGGTGGTATTATTGATAAGACTTTTCAGGTGAAGCCGGGAGGTAGTATCGTCTGGGAACAAGATCCACTGGCAGCCCAATTGAATATGGAAGCTGTGTATTCGCTCAATGCGAATCCTGCGCCTTTACTTGACAATAACTATGTCAATAGGATCCCGACAGATGTAGTGGTAAACCTAACAGACGAATTGGAACGTCCTACCATCGATTTTAATATTGAATTTCCTGGTACCAGTTCGGTGTTTATATCGGAATTAGAGTATAAACTACAGGATCCAACAGTTGAAGAGCGCAATGCCTTCTTTTTATTGGCGCAAGGAACTTTTGTGAATGAGGAAACCGGGATCACACAGCAGGCCGTCACTGGAAATTTGATCCAGACGGCTTCGGGATTACTAAATTCAGTTTTAAGCAGTGGCAATGACGCCCTTGATTTTGGAGTGTCTTATGAGCAAGGTTATTTAGATCCAACTGGTGCTAACGATTTTCGAGAAGACAGGATAGGGGTTACTGTATCCACCAAGATCTCGGACAGAGTACTTATAAATGGCCGGTTCGGAGTACCGGTAGGTGGTGTTAGTGAGACCGTTGTGGCGGGGGATGTAGAAGTCCAGGTGCTTCTTAATGAAGAGGGGACCTTGAGAGCTAAGATCTTTAACAGGGAAAATGAGATTAATCAATTTCTGGGAGACCAACAAGGATATACGCAAGGGCTGGGTCTTTCCTATGAAGTAGATTTCAATAGTTTCAAAGAACTCATGAACAAGATTTTTGCCAAACGCGATGCAGAGCGCAGGAAGCGAAAGAAAGACTCTCTGGATATTTCTCAAAGAAGTGTTATGGGCAAAGACAGCTTGATCCAATTCCTGCCTAAAAAGAGTAGGCCTCCAAAGCGTTGAGTAAAACAAGGAAAGCCCCCTAATGAGGCTTTCCTATACAATATGAACTATTTTTAAGCGATTGTAATGCCGGTATCCAGGTACACATCCTGAATGGCATTGAGTAAGCTGACTCCTTCCTTCATCGGTTTCTGGAAAGCCTTTCGGCCGGATATCAAGCCCATACCTCCTGCACGTTTATTGATTACGGCAGTTTTAACCGCCTGTGCCAAGTCATTCTCGCCTGATGCTCCGCCAGAATTTATCAGTCCGGCCCGACCCATCAGACAGTTAGCTACCTGGTAGCGGGTGAGATCAATTGGGTGATCAGAACTCAATTCAGAATAAACCTTATCATGTGTTTTGGCAAAATTAATTGCTTTAAAGCCACCGTTGTTCTCAGCTTGTTTTTGTTTTACAATATCGGCCTGGATAGTTGAGGCCAGGTGGTTGGCCTGTCCGGTAATATCCGCTGATACGTGATAGTCCTTACCATCTTTCTTGAAATCGGAATTCCTCAGATAAGCCCAAAGAACAGTAACCATACCTAGTTCATGAGCATATTCGAAGGCTTCGGTGATCTCCTGTATTTGTCGGTTGCTTTCCGGTGATCCGAAATAGATCGTTGCCCCGACGGCAATGCACCCCATCTCAAAAGCCTGATCGATACTGGCAAACATGATTTGATCAAATTTATTGGGATAGGTGAGAAGTTCGTTGTGATTCAATTTCAACAGGAAGGGAATTTTATGTGCATACTTGCGGGATACTGATCCGAGTACTCCTAAAGTAGATGCAACGGCGTTACATCCGCCTTCCATAGCGAGTTCAACAATATTAGCAGGATCGAAGTATATGGGATTGGGCGCAAAGGAAGCACCGGCCGTGTGTTCTATCCCCTGGTCAACAGGTAGAATGGAAACATACCCTGTTCCGCCGAGCCTTCCGGAGTTGAAGAGAGTCTGCATATTCCGCAGAACGGTAGGGCTCCGGTCTGATGGGCCCATTACCCGATCTACAAAGTCAGGACCTGGCAGGTGTATCTGTTTTTTTGATATGGTTTTACAACTGTGATTCAGCAAAAAATCAGCATCTTTTCCTAATATTTTATCAATGTTGGTAGACATATTGGTGAAGTTTTCAATGAAGTATTAAAGATACATCGAAAAGCAGATTTTTTTGTCATTTATCACAGCTATTTTTTCCTGAAACCGGACTAATTTCTCGAGTAAATTTCATACATTGAAGTACCTTGTTCTGCCAAGGATTTTTTTTTGTTTCATTAAACCAACATGAGCAATGGCTAACGTAAATAAAATTAAAGGGACAATTGGAATATTAACTGGGGGAGGAGATGTGCCGGGCCTAAATCCGGCGATCCGGGCGGTAACTTTCCGGGCCCTGCGAGAGGGCTATCGGGTAATTGGTTTTAAAAGAGGATGGGCCGGGTTGATCGATATTATCCGGGATAAAAAATATGATAACAGCAATAATTTTGTTAATCTATCCCAGGCTGTAGTAAATAAAGCAGCACGTACCGGAGGTACGTTCTTGCATACGTCACGTACCCGTCCAAGCCATGTGTCCAAAGACACTGTTCCTGAGCATTTAAGGGACAGTTACAGTGAGGATATCAATGATCTGACAAGCGAAGTCATTAAAAACCTTGAGTGGCTTGGTGTAGATTATCTCATTCCGATCGGAGGCGATGATACATTGAGTTATGGGGTTCACCTCTTCAAACAAGGGTTAAAGATAATGGCCATACCGAAGACAATGGACAATGATGTTCCGGGAACGGATTATTGTTTAGGCTTCAGTACTTGCGTCACCCGTACCATCAGCCTCACGAACAGCCTTAGGACCGCTGCAGGTTCACATGAGCGATTCCTGGTCCTAGAAGTATTTGGCCGTTATGCCGGTTTTACAGCAATGTTACCCACTTTAGCAGGCGCCGCACACCGCTGTCTAATACCTGAAGTTCCTTTCAATATTGATAGGTTGGCAGGACTACTCACTGAAGATCGTAATCTTAATCCGAGTAAGTATTCTATAGTTCTTGTGTCTGAAGGTGCCACCTTCGAAGGCGGACAAATGATGTTTGAGGGACAAGAAAAGGATGCATTTGGACATGCCAAACTTGGTGGAATTGGAGATGAGGTCTCGGACGCTCTCAAACGCGTATCTCCAAAATTTAATAATGGTAAGCCTGTGAATGTGATCAATCAGAAACTGGGATACCTGGTTAGGTGTGGAGATCCGGACTTTATAGATTCAGTAGTACCCACAGCCTATGGGAACCTCGCACTCGACCTTATCCTTAGTGGCATCGATGGCAGAATGGTGGTTCTAAAAAATGGCCGCTATGACCACGTACCTGTGGAAGTGGTCACGGAAACCAAGAAATTTGTGAACGTGGATAAATTTTATAATACGGAAAAGTACCATCCCTATTACAAGAATTTTGAGATGCTGCCGCTATTCATTATGACCAATGATTAACTACATTGATCTGTCGGTACTAAGCAGATCAGCCCATTTTTATTCTTGCTTGATTTGAAATCTTGGATCTAGCCTAAATTTCCTATAGTAGAGAGCATCGGAATTCTCACTTTATATTTGAATGGAGAACATCGTAATTGGTAGCTTTTCCAATTCATTATTTGCCTGAAGTTTGCTAGTTTAGCAGATTCAATTTTTAGCATGAGCAGGAAAATCGAAAAGATAGGTGTATTTACATCCGGAGGGGATTCTCCCGGGATGAATGCAGCCATCCGGGCAGTGGTTAGATCCTCTGCTTTCTGGGAGAGAGAATCTATGGGGATCTATCGCGGATACGATGGTATGATAACGGGTGACATCGTGCCTTTGAACGCGAGAAGCGTAAATAACATAATCAATAGGGGAGGTACATTCCTCAAATCGGCCAGATGTCCTGAATTTCGGACAGCAGAAGGCAGGAAAAAAGCATACGATCAGCTACAGGTTGCTGGCATTAATGCCTTAGTAGTGATAGGGGGAGACGGTAGTCTTACCGGGGCAGATATATTTCACGGTGAATATGGAATACCTTTTATTGGGATACCTGGAACCATTGATAACGATATCTTCGGAACAAGGGTCACCCTTGGTTTCGATACTGCCTTGAACACCGTAGTTGAGGCCATAGATAAAATCCGGGATACAGCCAGTTCACACCATCGCCTCTTTTTTGTTGAAGTTATGGGACGTGATGTTGGCCATATCGCCCTAAACGCAGGTTTAGGTGCAGGTGCGGAAGAGATCCTTATCCCAGAAGAAGACCTTGGTTTGAGTCGGCTACTGGATTCGCTTGAGCGTAGTAGAAGAAGAGGTAAATCTTCTAGTATTGTAGTAGTAGCCGAGGGAGATCGTACAACAGGGAAAAATGTGTATGAATTGAAGGCCTATGTAGAAAAAAACCTTCCGGAGTATGATGTTCGGGTAAGTGTACTGGGGCATATGCAACGAGGCGGGGCCCCAACTTGTTTTGACCGCGTACTGGCAAGTCGCATGGGCGTAAAGGCTGTAGAAGCCCTGATCGATGGTAAATCAAATTTAATGGTAGGGATCCACGATAACGAAATAATCCTGACACCCGTTAAGGAAGCCATAAAAGGTCAGACCAAGATCGATAAGGAACTGATACGGGTTTCGGATATTATGACATTATAAAAATCAACTAAAATAATAATCAAAAAGAATTGAAAATGGCAACAATTAAGATAGGGATCAATGGGTTTGGAAGGATTGGCAGACTGGTATTCAGAGCAACTCTGGACCGCCCAAATGTAGATGTAGTAGCTATCAACGACCTACTTGACGTTGAGCAGCTTGCTTACCTCCTGGAATACGATTCCGTACACGGGAGATTTAAGGGCACGATCAGCATAAAAGATGGTCACCTCGTAGTCAATGGAAATACGATCCGAGTTACGGCAGAAAAAGATCCTACAGCCCTTAAATGGGATGCTGTAGGTGCAGACCTGGTAATGGAATGTACCGGGATATTCACCACAATGGAAACAGCCCAACTTCATATTGATGGGGGAGCGAAAAAAGTGCTGATCTCTGCACCGTCCAAAGATGTACCTATGTTTGTCATGGGTGTGAACCATCAGGATGTAAAAGCAACAGATACTATTATTTCCAATGCATCCTGTACAACGAATTGCCTGGCTCCGATCGCTAAGGTTTTGAACGATGAATTCGGTATTGAAGAAGGCTTGATGACTACTATTCATGCAGCTACAGCCACTCAACAGACTGTAGATGCACCGTCACGTAAAAACTATCGTTTAGGGCGAAGCGCCTTGTTAAACATTATCCCGACCTCTACAGGGGCCGCGGTTGCTGTAACCAAGGTGATTCCGGAATTGAAGGGTAAATTAACCGGAATGGCTTTCCGCGTACCCACCGCTGATGTTTCTGCAGTTGACTTAACAGTTCGACTAGAAAAAGAAACTTCTTATGATGAGATCAAATCTGTGGTAAAGAAAGCTTCAGAAGGAAAATTTAAAGGGATAATAGGGTACACGGATGAAGCTGTAGTGTCACAGGATTTCGTCGGAGACGCCAGAACCAGCATCTTTGATGCAGGCGCAGGAATAGAATTGAATTCAAAGTTCTTCAAATTGATCTCCTGGTATGATAATGAAGCGGGGTATTCCAATAAATTGGTTGACCTGGCTGAATATGCGGCATCTTTATAGGCCACACTGAGTAACCAATTAAACAAATAGACGTATGATCCTCATTGCGGATAGCGGCGCGACGAAGTCGGACTGGATCGCCCTGGATTCTAACGGCAAGGAAGTATTCATGACCCAAACCCTGGGCCTAAGCCCTGAAGTGCTAACTCGGCCGGTGATTGAAGACCGTCTTGCGAATAACTACGAACTTTCCAAGAACAAAGATAAAATCACCAACCTGTATTTTTACGGGGCTGGTTGCGGAACAGACAGGATGAAGAAATTCTTGAAGGAGATCTTCAAGGAACACTTCCCAAATGCAGAGGTAAGTGTAAAGGAAGATACGTATGCCGCTATTTATTCTACAACCAAGATTGGAGTTCAGGGTATCGTATGTATTTTAGGTACAGGTTCTAATTGTAGTTATTACGATGGACATCAATTATTTCAGAAAGTGGTTTCCCTTGGCTATATCCCTATGGATGATGGCAGCGGCAATTTCTTCGGCAGGAAATTGATCCGGGATTATTATTTCCATAAGATGCCCCAGGATCTTGGTTTTAAGTTTGCCAAAGAATATGACCTGGATCCGGATGTGATCAAGGAGAACCTATACAAACAACCCAATCCTAATACGTACCTGGCCACTTTTGCGCGCTTCCTGATTGAAAATAAGGAGCATCCCTATTGCAAGGGAGTGATAGACAAGGGGTTACAGCAGTTTGTAAATAACTACATCATGCAATTTGAACTGGCCACAAAAGTTCCGATCCATTTTGTTGGTAGTATCGCTTACTATTTAAAGGATGAACTCACTCAGGTCATCGAGCGTAATGATCTGGTTCTTGGTGTGATCCGGCAAAGACCGATAGAAGGCCTGATGGAATTCCATCGGGAGACTATTTCATAGCGATCATAGAGATCTCTACGTTGACAAATTTTGGCAGATTGCCTACTTCTACTGTTTCCCGCGCCGGAGCAGTTTCCGGATCAAAGTAAGCACCGTATACGGCATTTACTTCTGCAAACTGATTCATATCTTTCAGGAAGATGCTTGTTTTTACTACATGCGTAAAATCCATATCGGCTTCCGCTAATATGGTTTTGAGATTTTTCATTACCTGTTCACTTTCTGCCTGGATGGAATCCATGATCAGTTCTCCACTGGGAGGATCTAAAGCTATTTGACCCGAAATAAAAAGCATATTGCCAAATTGTACTGCCTGGTTATAAGGTCCTATAGGTGCAGGTGCATCTGGAGTTTTGATGATCCGTTTCATGTATAATGTTTTAAAATGTTATCACCTTGGTGGAGGCTGACTTCTGTTTTCCCATTTAAGATCGGAAAGTAAGGAACTTTTGATCCCAATAAAAAAGTACCAGCGTTCAAAATTACCAAAAGGTGTCCAGTTAAAATTGAGTTTAAAACTATCCAGGTCTCGTTCAAACCTGAGCTGTGTAATTGAAAAACCTTGTCTTTTTATATCATAACCCGAAGACAGGCCTACTCTCCATTTAGGAGATAGGTTCACATTACCTGAGAACATTAAAGAATGATTAGTAATATCATTCTGACGCGCACTGTTGCTATAGGTTACTGCGTATTGCAGGCGGAGATCCCAAGGTATTTTTGCCCCGTAAACGGGGTTTTCCACAGAATCTGGGTCCCGCTTGTCAAAACTTCCCCGGTTAAAGCTGTTAGATCTGCCAAAGAGATCGTCTGTCCGGCCACCACTGGAGGCCACGTACGATTCACCTGAATATGGGTCCTCCAGATCCTCATCGACATCATCGTCGCGATCGCGTTGAAAATCCTTACTGCTCAGATTATAGCTAAGATTGGCACGTGCCGAAGTAACCCGGAATAAACTACCCCCATTGCTGATATTTAATGTATTGATACGCCTGTTGAGGTTATCGATCGCATATGGGTCTAAACTGGCGCCAAAATTTATGGCCATTTTGTTATCAAGCAAGTTGGTTCCCCCCGTAATATTCAATGGACTTAATTTTAGGGAATCGGCCTCAAAATTGTAACTGGTTGAAATATTAAAACTATTTAGTAAGCTGATCTTTTTGGGTTCGGTAGCCGTACTGTCCTTGTCGCGCACCTTGGCCTCTATTGTATTGGCTATGGTTATCCCCAGGGCATTAGAACGTGAATTACGCGGAGCGCCATACAAGGTGTTTTGGAACCTGCTGAATTCGACAGATTCGCCATTAACAGTATTGATGTATTCGTCATAATATTGATCGAAGGAGGGTGCATATCCATAGCTTATTGAAGGACGTACTATATGGCGGATCGCTTGTATCTTTTTGTCTTCCCCAAAGGTAAATGTGCCGTAAATGGTCGTTCCAATACTTGCGCTGAGGTTATAGGTGTTGTACCGATCAAATCCGGAGATGGTATCTGTGACAACCTGTTCCGTTTCAGAATCGAAGCGCTTGTCGAAAGTCTCCAGGGCCCAAACTTCTTCATAATTTCCTCCAAGGCTTACACTGAAATGCTTGGCAACTTTAAAATTGGTGCTTATCGGAATACGATGACGGGCACCCACCTTTGCATCGTTAAACATTTTTGCAGTCAAAAAGTCTTCTTCATTGGTCCGAATGCTATTCCTGCCATTCAGATCGTATTGAAAGTTGATGTTTTGTATTGCCCCCTTTTTGATCCCGTCTCGTTTGGCAAATGGAAAGATCCGCTCCATAGATGCTTGCAAGGTGGGCAGGGTTACATCTACGACATCCGTATTGGTATTTTGGTTATGTGTTGCTGTCAAACTAAGATTTACCGAAGGGTAGGCCGGGAATGTCTTTGAATACGAAATTGAAGAAGACAAATTGTTCACCTGTGTATTCGGCAGGTTCTGCTGCAAGAGGGAATTCCTAAAATATTGAGAACTACCCAGGTTGACGGAAGCAGATAACCTCGAATTAGGACTCGCTTTCGGGTCTTGAGAATGCGAGATCTGAATATTATAAATGGTCCCACGGCTGTAATCGTCAAAACCTTTCTGACTCGTGATCTGATTCTCGAAACGGAAGTTGACATTACCACGATATTTGTATCGCTTTGCATATACCGATTGTGCGCGAAAACCATAACTGCCGTTGGTATAGAGATCCCCGGTAACGGTTAGATCAACATAATCGCTTATTGGAAAATAATAACCGCCATTTTGGAGAAAATACCCTCTGTTAGGGTCATTTCCAAAGGTGGGGAACATGATCCCTGCTGTACGGCCTGCCGTTAATGGAAAGTAAGCAAAAGGCAATGCGATGGGGGTTGGTACATCTGCGATGTACAAATTACTAAAGCCTGCGATCACCTTCTTCTTGGGGACAAATTTTGCTTTTCTCACCCGAATATAATAGTCAGGGTTAACCGTGTCCTTAGAAGTAGTAAGTCGGCCCTCATACATATAATAAACGGAATCATTTTCCTTTTTTGTCATTTCCGCATAGACCTTCATTGCGTCGCTCCCCAGGCTTCCTAATCCCGCTTGTTGTTCCGTTCTGGAATTAAAAATCAGTGCTTTCTGCGTATCGTAATTAAAGCGTATGGAATCTGGGATAACCTCATTCTGACCTTGTTTGAAGAAAGGCAATTGGCTGTAATTTCCCAGAGAATCCTTAAAACGGCCCGCATAAACTTCGTTTTTGGTGTAATCCATTATGATCACCCCAGCCTTTAATTCGGTGTCCTGGTAATAAATTTCAGCCTCATTATAGAGGTAGATCTTCTTTTCTTTTTGATCGATTCGCACATAATCTTTCGCCTTATACTTGATCTTATCAGTAAGGAGAACAGGCTTTTGCGGAAGGGTATCTTCCTGAATAGAATCGGTCAGAATAGTGTCGCGAACCACCGCTATAGGAGGGATTGGGCTAATAAGTGTATCTCTTTCCGCAGGTATTGCAATATCCTTCGTGCTATCTTCCTGGCCCCATAAAAAGCAGTGTCCCAAGGCCATAAGACAAAGGAAAAGTAAGTACGGTCTATTTGATTGCAATACTATATATCCTATTTTGTACAGGATTGGCTTGGTTTTTGGTAGTCAAACTTACATATATTTTTTGTTCCTCTTGAGGCGCATTACAATAAATTTAACCATATTAATGATGTATAAAATCGCCTGATTTTATGACTTTAAGAACGCTCCTTTTCCTACCGATTTACGTAATCAGCTCGTGGATAACACTTCCTCAAAACGAACTGGATCATACTAACCCTCCGGATACCTTTGTTGTTGTACTTGATGCCGGACATGGCGGTCATGACCCTGGAAATCTTGGAAATGGCTATCAGGAAAAGAACATCGCTTTAAATATTGTTTTACAAGCAGGGAAAGAATTGAGCAAGGAAAAGGATATAAAAGTTGTCTATACCCGAAAGGATGATTCCTTCGTGGATCTGTTCGTACGAGGCGAAATAGCGAATAAGGCTAATGCAGATCTATTTGTTTCTATTCATTGTGATTCACACAGTTCAGATGCTCATGGAGCAGGGACATTTGTCTTGGGCCTTCACGCCAATGAACAGAATTTTGAGATCGCTAAGAAAGAAAACTCAGTTATCTATCTAGAAGATGATTATGAGACGCGGTATTCAGAATATGATATAAACTCACCGGAGTCGATCATTGGCCTGACCATCATGCAAGAAGAATTCCTGGAGAAAAGTATTGAATTGGGTAAAATGATGCAGACCAACTTCACTAAAAAATTAAAGCGGAAAGACCGCAGAGTAAAGCAGGCTGGATTTATTGTGTTGCATCAAACGTTTATGCCCAGTGTGCTTATAGAAACCGGGTTTTTGACAAATAAGAGTGAAGGATCTTACCTGAATTCCAAAAAAGGACAATCTGAAATGGGCAGGGCAATAGCAGAGGCGATCATGGCCTATAAAGAAGCCATTATGCCAAACGAAGTGGTAAGCTATTCGGAACCTGATTTTGCAGAAGCTCCCAGTACTCCACCACCTATGAATAAACCTAAAAAGGAAGTTGAAGTAGTTACTAAACAGCCCGTGAAAAAAGAAGTGGTGGTTAACAAGCCCGTCGAAAAAAAGGAAGAGCCTGCCATAGAGAAGGAATTAAACACGGCGACAGAAATTGATATCGCGGCACAAGAATCTAAAAGCCCACCAATAGAAGCTGATACCAAATTGCCAGAGAAAACAATAGAAGCCCCGGCAAAGGAAGTGGCCCAAAAAGAAGACACGAGCAAGAAAACAATTACGATTAAACAGGAAGTAATAGCGAAAAAAAAGGAAACCCCGCCACCTACGAAGGCCAATAGGAGCCAAGTGGAATTCCGGGTACAGATAATGGCCAGCTCCAAAAATATTCCTTTAGAATCTGAAAATTTCAAGGGGCTCAATAATCTTAGCAAAGAACCATACAAGAATCTTTACCGATATATGTATGGCAAGACGAATTCATTCGAGCAGGTAAAGCTTTTTAAAGCGAATGCAGATGCTAAAGGATATACGACCAGCTATATCGTAGCCTACAAAGACGGAAAGAGAGTTGCTGTAAACCAAACGGTAGTAGCCCTGGACGAAGAATAGTCCGAATCCCGAATTTATTTCTAATTTTGTTTGGAATCATAAAACAGCTTTCTTGAAAATATCCAGAGAATTCAAGACAGGGATCATCGTTATTGGTGGCATTTTCCTGTTTGTATTAGGATTTAGCTTTTTAAAGTC